>JAGCVR010000073.1 GCA_017962285.1 Muribaculaceae bacterium
TCTGGAACTTCAATCCCAAGCAGATAGAGCGCTCGCTTAATCACGTCAGCAACCATACCTGACAGACGCAGCCTGAACGAGCGAACCGCCTCATCCTCTTCGCGGAGTATGCTGTGGTCGTGATAGAACTGATTGTACTCCTTTGCAAGGTCATACACATAGTTCGCTATCAGCGCAGGACTGTAGGAATCCCCAGCTTCACGCACGCACGTTGCGAAATCGGCTATTTTCTGAATCAGCGATATCTCCTTTTCCGTTGGCATGATGGGTGCGCAACCTATCTCTATACCACCTTCTACGGCTTTGCGCTGAACCGAGCGGATACGGGCATAGGTATATTGGATGAAGGGTCCGGTGTTGCCATTAAAGTCGATTGATTCCTGTGGATTGAACAGCATGTTTTTGCGCGGGTCCACCTTCAGAATGAAGTATTTGAGCGCGCCAAGACCTATCTTGCGCAACACGTCTTCACGTTCTTCGGCGGGAACGCCCACAAGTCGTGACGGGTCATCGCTCATGCGCCTTGCTGTTTCAATCATTTCATCCATCAGTTCGTCGGCATCCACCACGGTTCCTTCTCGTGATTTCATCTTTCCGTTTGGCAGTTCCACCATTCCATAGGAGAAATGTATCAGGTCCTTGCCCCACTTGAATCCCAGGCGGTCCAGAAGGAGAGAAAGCACTTGGAAATGATAGTTTTGCTCATTTCCCACAACATATATCATGCGGTCGATGGGATAGTCTTCGTAGCGCAGTTTTGCCGTGCCTATGTCCTGTGTCATATACACCGACGTACCGTCGCTGCGCAGCAGAAGCTTGTGGTCGAGTCCTGCATCGGTCAAGTCAGCCCACACCGAGCCGTCTTCTTTCCTGTAGAAAATTCCTTTTTCCAGTCCTTCGAGCACTTTTTCCTTGCCCTCAAGATAAGTCTGGCTCTCATAGTAAATCTTGTCAAACGACACACCCATACGGGCATAAGTCTCGTCAAATCCCTTATACACCCATTCATTCATCATTCGCCACAAGCTGCGCACTTCCTCGTCGCCGTCTTCCCACTTCTTGAGCATGGCGCGTGCCTCTTGCATCAGCAGCGAATGCTTCTCTGCTTCCTCTGGTGTAAGGCCCTTGGATTCCAATTCCTTAAGTTCGGCTTTATAGTGCTTGTCAAAGAGAACGTAGAAATCTCCTATCAGGTGGTCGCCTTTCTTTCCGGTGCTTTCAGGTGTTGCGCCATTGCCCCATTTCAGCCATGCGAGCATGGATTTGCAGATGTGAATACCGCGGTCATTAACGATATTGGTTTTCACCACCTTATGCCCATTAGCCTCCATTATGCGCGACAGACTGAATCCAAGCAGATTGTTGCGGACATGCCCCAGGTGCAGAGGCTTGTTGGTGTTTGGCGACGAATACTCAATCATCACCAGGTCGCTCTGGGGTGTTGCAGGAACAAAGCCGTAATTCTCGGTTTCTGCCATACCACGCAGCACATCGCACCAGAATGTGGGTTTTATGGAGATATTCAAGAAACCCTTAACCACGTTGAATTTCTCCACTGCTTTGCAATTCGCCACAAGGTATTCACCTATCTGCTGCGCCGTCTGTTCCGGAGATTTGCGTGATGCGCGCAAGAATGGGAACACCACCACTGTTTCATGTCCTTCAAATTCCTTTCGCGTGGCCTGCAGTCCCACTTGTTCGGGTTCTATTTCAAGTCCGTAAAGAGATTTCACCGCATCCGCTGTTGCCTGGGCAAGTATTTTTTCCACTGTCATATTGTCTTGTTTTTTAGTTTCTTTATTGAACGGCAAAGATACACACTTTTCAGCAATTATCCCTAATTTATGAAATGTTCTTTCGTCATTTTACTTCGGCCACATTCACAATCTTGCCTTTTTCCACATACCACACATACCCTTCCACGTCGCAGTCAAGAGCGGCATGAATCCGCTGCGCGTACTCACGGACTTGGGCGATGTATTCGTAGCGTTCTTCGCCACCGAATTTATAATCCACAACTATTGCGTGGCCGTCGGGGCGTATCACCACGCGGTCGGGGCGCTTGTTGCGGTCTTTCCCGTCAATGCCCTTGATCACAGTACGTTCGTTCAGCACCTTGTTGTCTTCGGCAAACCAGTCGCGGGTCTTTTCATCGGCAAATATATCCGCTAATTTTTCGCTCCACTTCACCACACCCTCTTTTGTGAGGTATCCCCGGCTCAGGCAGAAGCGCAACGCACGCTCTTTATCGCTGGCACAGTTAATCCGGCTGAAAAGCGCATGCAACCGCTCACCTCGCAGACGGGCGCTCTCGCCGGTTGGCAGCTGAACCTTCACTTTGTCAGCACTCATCACATCACCAGTGAGCATAGGCATGAGTTCCTTTATCACGACGTCATTATCTGCTGATTTTTCTTCAAACTTTTCAGTGGCCGCACCGGTTTCGAACTCATGCACTTTCACTTTCTCCGATTCACCTTCATCGGTTTGTATTGTCAGTTCAGACTCAGCCAATGTCTTTCCCATCGAATTTAGGCAGTCGAAAATCATCTTCCCCGACCCTCCGGCATTTTTCGCAAGCATAAAGGCGTGCAGTTCCTGCTTTGGGCGGGTCATCGCCACATAAGTCTTGTTCATGTTGTCAATCAACGAGGACTCCTGCTCGGTAGCCTTCAGCGAAGCAAACGATTCCACGAGTGATGCCGCATTGGAACTGACCGGAACTATGGGCGGCACATCGCATTCATCTGCTATGTCAATTACACCTTTCACCTTCTCAATCCAATCCTCTCTTTTCACCCAGATAGTGAATTCCTTTGAATTAATCATTTTCCAGTTCACGAACGGCAGAATCACACATGGAAATTCAAGTCCCTTCGATTTGTGAATTGTCATCACCCTCACTGCGTTGGCTCCGGCAGACGAACTCACAGCAAGTGAATCTTTTTTCTGGTCCCAGTAGCGGAGAAATTCCCGCAGGGTGCCACTGCCCTTGCTCTCAAAATCGTTCACCAGGTCTTGAAGTGCAAGCAGATATTCTGTTTCTTGACTCTCTTTGCCATTCTTGTCAATCACGAGTGTTTTCATAATCTTGTCCACCACGTTACCCAGCGTCAACATTTCCGACTTCGGGTCAGGCAGATACTCCTTAATTGACGTCATGTATGTATCCTGTGTCTGAACAGCCGTGCCCACTTCCGAAATGCTGTCGGTCAAAATCTTGCCATAATCGCGCGCACCTTCGGTATTCTTCACATTGCGCTCAAAAACACGCAGAAGTTTATAGAAACGCTGGTCGGCAAGGAGACACTTATTAACAGCTGCATCCTCTTCTTCCTCGTTGAACCCAGCACGGCAACTCTCCACATACCGAAGCACACTGATGATTATCTTAACAGAAGGGGAATTCTTCAACAGAAGAGACTCACCCGACACGACGTTGATGCGCTCTTCCTCCGTGCTGCATTGCTCATTGTAACGGAGCAATGTCTCCACCACCATGTCCCCTTCATAATGCTTATTTACTAAAATTGCGATATCGCCATCGCCAAAACCACGCTTCTTTATTCCATTTATTTCGTCAACAAGTTTATCCAAAACCAGATTCTCGAATTCTGCATCTTTGAGACCTTTTTCATCATCACCCTTCCCGCCGATAAACACCAGCCGCACATACCCCTTGGCATTGGTTTTCTCTGCCTTTTGTTCTATATTGGCGTAAGTACTTCTTAACTTGGGAAACTCCGCTCCGTTCATTTCACGAAGCTTCATGAACAATTCATTATTGAAATTTACCACGGCGGGGAAAGTGCGCCAGTTGCTCTTCAGAGTTTCAACTTTGCAGTACTGCGGAAAATCCTGTTCTATTTTCACTCGCAGCAAGTCGGGGTTGGAGTTGCGGAAACGATAGATGCTCTGTTTTTCATCGCCTATTATGAGACTTTCCTTCCCTTCCGACAAACTATCGGAGAGCAACTCCTTGAAATTGCCATACTGCATCTCACTTGTGTCTTGAAACTCATCGATGAGGTAGTTGTTAATCCAGGTTCCGGTGCGCTCATACATAAATGGCACCCCACTGTCAATCACACGTTTTATCAACTCGGTTGTGTCGCTGATAAGGAGCATATTGTTATCGCGGCGGTAATCCTCCAGATGACGCATAATCTGACCAAGAATGCCAAAATTGCCTATTGCTTTAAGCAACCCTTTGCAGAACAAATAGTAGTCATAACTTTTGATGATATTCTGCGTCAGTTCCACAAGTTTCTCTTTGTCAGATCCAGAAAACTCCGATTCTTTTCCACTCTTGAATTGCTTATCGATGTTATCAATCGTTACTTGTTTTAGCGTATTAAAGGTGGTATCTTTCACTTCATTCACGCGAATAATACCTTTGTTTATCCTTATCTTCACAGATTTATTCCCACTCAGAGCATCAATTAAGCCAGAACTTTCTGCAAAGTCTTTTAATTTTTCCTGCGATTTCGGGAAGTTCTCTTCCCATTTCTTTTTTGCCTCGGCTACGGTCTTCTGAAAGCGGGCAATGGCGCTCACCCCTTTTCCAGAGCCCATATCGCTCATATACGCCACTATAGCATCATTGTTCTTGCGGAAAACCTCCTTGTTGATATTCAAGGCGTATTCAACAAAATCGTCCTTCTCGCCAAGGCGGAACACATTCCAGTCATTACCTCCCTGAATCTTCTCCTCGATAAATCTCTGCACCCAGTCATTCACTTGACTATTGGCGCCTCGCCCGAGCGATAAGAAAAAATCGCGAACCGACGACTGCAACGCAAGTTTCTCGTCAAGCTGAAGTTCATATCCCGAATCTTTATCCAGGTCGTAGGCGAAAGAGCGCAGTATTCGCTGAAAAAACGAATCAATGGTGCTCACATTGAACATGGAATAATTGAACAGGATGTCGCTCAAGGCCTGGCCGGCAGCTTTCTGAACCTCTGCTATGTCATCAACGAATTCTGTCTTGAAATCATCATAAAACTGCCCTCGGCCTTCGCTCACCATGCCAAGTTCTTTCACGATGCGCTGCTTCATCTCGTCTGTCGCAGCATTTGTGAACGTTATCGCGAGCAGATGCTCGTGATAGTTGCGCCTGCCGGGCACAATTTCATATTTTCCTTTTCCATTCGGTTTTCCTATCAAATACTTTATGTAGGTCTTGGCAAGGTTGAAAGTCTTTCCAGAACCTGCACTCGCCTTGATTATTCGCATCGGCTGTCCCATTTCCAGTAATTTTCTTAACAATTATAACATTACAAATGCAGCAGGTCGCAATAAATGTCAAGTGCCGCTTTCATATCTTCGGGTGATATTGACACATCGGTCTTGTAGTTCCCGCAATCGGCAAGCAATGTGCAGTTTATCTCGCCCGAAAGACTCTTCTTGTCGTGGGCCATGAGCGAGAGCAGTGTGTCGTAGTCCTTGCAAGTGATGGGGAATGCACCGTAATTCTCAAGGACGAATGTGGCTGTCTGCTGCAAAATCCCGCTGGGAAACTTCATCAGCATATGCGAGAGAACAAGCTCCGTAACAAGTCCACACGCCACAGCATAGCCATGCGGGACTGGATTGTTCCGCCGCAACGCCAGCGACTCGAATGCGTGACCCACCGTGTGTCCCAGGTTCAAAGCCTTGCGAAGTCCCTTTTCTTCAGGATCCTGCATCACGATTTGTTCTTTTATGTGCACCGATTTCCGAAGCATCTCCAGCATTTTTTCCGCATCCATATCTTGAACAGGGTATGTGAGAAGTTCATGCAGATGTGCCTCACTGTCGAGCAATGCGTGTTTAATCATCTCGGCATATCCCGACAGAAATTCCCTGTGTGGCAAGGTGGCGAAAAACCGTGAGGAAATCACCACTGCATGTGCCGGTGCGAATACCCCTATCTCGTTCTTCAAACTGTGATAGTTGATTCCTGTTTTCCCCCCACCAGAAGCATCCACTGCGCCGAGCAAAGTGGTCGGCACGTTCACAAACTGCAAGCCTCGCTTGAATGTGGCTGCGGCAAATCCTCCCAAATCAGTAACCATGCCGCCCCCCACATTGATTACCAGCGAATGCCGTGTTGCCCCGTTAGTCTGCAAAGCGTCCCAAATGATTTGAGCCGATTCAAGATTCTTGTTCTCATCGCCTGCAGAAACAACAATTAGTTTGTCATGCTCCACATTCATTTGCGGCACAACCACACGGGCTGTATTCTCATCAGCAACAACAAAGACTCTGCTTGGATTCATTTCATGAATCAAAGCGGAGACTGCATCTTGCACTTCGTTTGTGAAAATAATTCTTTGCGCCACAACCGATAACTTATTTCTTAAAACCTATTACCGACAGGACATCGGGCAATTCCTTGGCAAAATCTTCCATCGATGGGAACACAAGGTCGGCACCAGCCTTGAGCAAATCTTTCTGGGGGATGGGGCCTGTGGTGATTCCTATGGTGAAGCATCCGGCGGCATGACCTGCCTGAACGCCAAGCGGAGCATTCTCTATCACCATGCACTGATTTGGCTTTGCCCCCATTTTCGACATTCCCTTAAGATATGGCTCAGGATTCGGCTTTCCGTGACTCACATCAGCAGCGGTGATTCGCTCTTGAGCGAAAAGCTCGGGAAAATCGCGGTCAACCCTCTCAAGTACCGACTGCTGGCCGGAACCAGTCACAAGCATGCGCGCTACACCATGCTCTTTCAGGATTTGCAGCACGTCCCTCACGCCTTCAATAACATTTGGCTCACCCAACTCATGAAAATAGCGTGTTTTCACCTTATAGAGGGCAACGGCTTCGTCATTGGTGAGAATTTTGCCGGCACGCTGGCGGAAAAGCATTTTCAGCGTTTCGGTCCCGGTCATGCCCTCGTACGCATAAAACTCATCGCGGGTAGCCTTTATACCGTTTTTAGTCATCAATTTATACCATGCACGTGTGTGATTCTTCATGGAATCATAAAGCACCCCGTCCATGTCGATCAAGGCAGTGGTAATCTCCAGACTCTTGTGACCTGTAAATCGCAGATATCCCGTAATTGCTTCTTGTAGATTCATTTATTATTCTATTGGTTTCTGATTATTTAGTGTATTGTAACATGAAAACAACCTTGTTTTACTTCATATTTCACATAACATCGACCCTGTTGACGATAATCGTAAAGTATTTCTGCAAGAATATTCTTCAAGTCTTCCTCGTTCACGACAAACGACGGGTCAAGACTGTGAAATTTTATCCAACTGATATCAAAAGTGGTCCCATAGAGATGGCAGGACCGGTCAGTGGCATTAATGTTTCTTTTGCGAAGATGCTTAACCGTGTAATTGGTCCGCGTGAGGCTTGTTACACGAATCCTGTATTCGTGGCCTCCCCTCGACCTTACCGTATCTGCAAACGAGCGGCCTATTTCACTCAGCAGATTTGCCGCTTTCGACACAAGAAATGGAACCGACGAAGTGAGCGAGTCCACAACATAATCATCATTTGTCCTGATTCGCAAAATCGGTTTTGAAAGTCCGAAAGCAGAGCCCAATGATGAAATTGGCTCAAAACCGTTTTCCTCGGCAGCAACCAACTGCACATGATTACTGTCGTTGAAAATCGTTTTCAACCGTCCGGGGACCACGTTGGTGCGTATCCTGTGTACAACCACAGCCGTGTCGGTACTTGTGCTGTCCCGAAGTTCCGAGACATCAGATTTACCGCCACAGCCCACAAGTGCACTCGCCAGTGTCACTAAAAGCAACAGTATTATTGACGAATACGATTTCAATGAGCTATTGTTTGAACAAACAGAACTGTTTGGTTACTTGGCAGATGCATCGCCTCGGGAAGTGCATCATGATTAAACATAGCCCGAACCACGGTTTTCAGACCGGCAGAAGCACAGTAAAGGTACATATTCTGAGATGCCGCACCTGCGGTGTAGGCCTGAAACTCCAGCCGGTATTGCTTTTCTGTGTCTGCTACCATCACAACATTTATCGGGGCCTTCTGAGCAAATTCCTGACGACATGCAAGTTCGCGGAAGTCACCTGTGTTGACCACTGTAAGCGTATTCTTGGCAGGGTCGTAGAGACTGATGTCGTGGTCGGTAATCACATATAACAGCAGTTCCTGACGGTTCATGGCAGTTGCCACTGTGTGCTTGCCGTCGTGGGTAATGCCCCATGCCGCCCACAGGATATTGGACAGCTCTTGTTTAGTAACTGGTTTCGTGTAGTCATAGTCTCGAACCGATTTACGCTCCGAGATAGCCTGCATCA
>JAGCVR010000074.1 GCA_017962285.1 Muribaculaceae bacterium
AGCAGTGGCTCTGGAACGCCTCCATTGCTTACCAGTTCCTCCGTGGCAAACAGGCATCAATCGGCATTGCTGTCTATGACATTCTGGGTCAGAAGAAAGCCATCTTCCGAAACGTGAATGCAAACTACATGGAAGATGTTTCCTATAATTCCCTCACCCGCTACGGCATGATTACATTCACCTATCGCTTCACCACATTCAAGAAAGGTGAGGAACCGAAAATGAGGGAAGAGGGGTTCGGACCGGGCGGACCCGGTGGGCCTGGCGGTCGTCGCGGACCGGGTGGCGGTGGCTATGGCGGACCTGGACGCCGCTTCTGAACACACATTCAATAAAGAACTGTAGTTGATAGTTATTTGCCGGTAACTATCAACTTCTTTTTTACACATTATTATAGGACTATCCGCTATTTTTTTACACATTATTATATGAAGTTGGGATTTTTTTCTAATTTTGTGGGCGATTTACCGTTCAGAGCCTCGCCAATCATCGAGGGAGAACACATAAAAAACATTTTAAGCTATTGATTATATGCCACAAAACTTAGTAATAGTGGAGTCGCCGGCAAAGGCCAAGACCATTCAGAATTTTTTAGGAAGCGACTACCGTGTAATGTCGAGTAAAGGACACATTCGCGACCTGCACAAGAAGGATTTCAGCATAGATGTGAAAAACGGTTTCAAGCCAATCTATGAAATCCCCGAAGACAAGAAAAAAATAGTGGATGACCTGAAAAAAGCCGCAAAAGACGCCGCTATCGTATGGCTCGCAAGCGATGAAGACCGCGAAGGTGAAGCCATCGCGTGGCATTTGAAAGAAGCCCTTAAACTGAAAAGCGACAAGACACGGCGCATCGTGTTCCACGAAATCACCAAGCCTGCCATCCTCGCTGCGGTGGAGAACCCGCGCGACATCAACTCAAACCTCGTTGACGCTCAGCAGGCACGACGCGTCTTGGACCGTATCGTGGGGTTTGAACTCTCGCCGGTTCTGTGGAAAAAAATAAAACCGGCCCTCTCGGCAGGACGTGTGCAGAGCGTGGCGGTGCGGCTCATTGCCGAACGCGAGCGCGAAATAGAAAACTTCGCCAGTGAACCCTACTGGAGAATAACGGCAGTCTTCGATTTGGGCGATGGAACCAACTTCCAGGCCGAACTTAACAAACGTCTCGGTTCGCGGCAGGAAGCGGAAGATTTCCTGGAAATGTGCAAGACAGCCACTTTCACAGTAAAGGATGTGCAGAAGAAAAACGTGAAGAAATCTCCTGCTCCTCCATTCACTACATCCACGCTGCAACAGGAAGCGTCGCGACGGCTGGGATTCTCTGTGGCACAAACCATGAGGCTGGCTCAAAGTCTCTACGAAGCAGGACACATCACCTACATGCGTACCGACTCACTGAATCTGTCGCAACTGGCGCTAGGCACCATTGCAGGCGAAATCACCAAGGACCTGGGAAAACAGTACTTGAAAACCCGCAGGTGGCAGACAAAGAGCAAAGGAGCACAGGAAGCGCACGAAGCCATCCGACCCACTTTCGTAAACCAACATTCGGCCGGTGCCACGGCACAGGAAAAACGCCTCTACGAACTCATCTGGAAACGCGCCGTAGCATCGCAGATGGCAGACGCCGATGTGGAAAGAACCACCGTCGATATCAAGATTCAGACGCCAAACAAGAACGACATAACAAACGACGCTCTGTTCTCCGCATCGAGCGAAACGGTTACGTTCGATGGATTCCTCAAGGTTTATGAAGCCATGGCTGAAACTCAGGAAAACCTGGTATCGAACAATTTCAGCTCCATCAAGAAAGACGACACGCTGCAAATGACCGAAGCCGCTGCAACGGAACGATTCAGTCTGCAGCCGCCACGATACAACGAGGCGATGCTCGTGCGGAAGCTCGAAGAGCTGGGCATTGGACGCCCGTCAACCTATGCTCCCACCATCAGCACCATTCAGCAGCGCGGTTATGTGGAGCGCAGCGAGAAAAAAGGCGAGCGCCCGCCCTACGAAATCATAACCCTCAAGAATAACAAGATTACGGCGAAGACAAAAACCGAAACCGTCGGTGCTGAAAAAGGAAAACTGATCCCGACAGATATCGGCTTGGTTGTGAACGACTTCCTAATGAAGTACTTCCCGTCGATAATGGACTATAACTTCACCGCGAAAGTGGAAAGCGAGTTCGACCTCATCGCCGAAGGAAAGAGCAAATGGAACGATGAAATAGCATCGTTCTACAAGAATTTCCATCCGAGCATCGAGAAAGTCTCATCCCTCAGGCTCGAGCACAAAGTGGGTGAACGCGTGCTGGGCAAAGATCCAAAGACCGGCAAACCCGTATCGGTGAAGATAGGACGGTTCGGACCGCTAGTGCAACTTGGCACCACCAACGAAAAAGAAAAACCACGTTTTGCATCGCTGCAAAAAGGACAAAGTGTGGCAACTCTTACACTCGAAGAAGCACTGAAACTGTTCGAAATGCCACGCACTCTGGGCGAGAAAGACGGTGAAACCGTCACAGTGGCGATAGGACGGTTCGGACCCTATGTGAAATTCCGCAATCAGTTCTGCTCCATCCCAAGCAACATGTCGCCCTACTCCATCACCCTCGACGAAGCGTTGACTCTTTTCGATGAAAAGCAGAAAACCGATACTCAGAAAGTGATAAAGACTTGGGACGAAGAACCTGATTTGCAAGTGCTTAACGGCAGGTTCGGACCATATATCTCCTACAAAAAGCAGAATTACAAAATCCGCCGGGGCACCGACGCGAAAAAGCTCACCCTTGAGCAGGCACTCGCCATAGTGAGCGATGAAGCCAACGCCTCGAAGAAAAATTCGCGTCGAACGGCGGCAAAAAAATAAAAATCAGTCCTTTACAAAATCTTAACCGTTCCGTATGAAAACCTTATTGAGATTTCTGGTTGTTTCCGCTATTGCTTTAATCGGCAATACCGGCTTTGCCGAGACTTTCTACCTCTACGAGGACACTGTCACCGGCTCCGACATAGTGGCGGAGAAAGCGCAGGTTTACTCCGAAACGCCTGCCATAATCAAGCCGTCGGGTGCAATCTACTTTGCCCAGGCAGCCTACAGTCCCGAAGAATACATCCAGCTTCGCTCAAACTATAGCAATTCTGGCATCGTCACCACCACGAGTTACGGGACTTTCAAGAAACTCTACGTTGAGTGGGGCGTGGCTGGAGGAACCGAAACCGCCGACGGACGCACACTGCTCGTCTATGGAAAGAACACGCCTTATTCCTCGTCAGCCGACCTGTACGACTCCGGCACCGCCGGAACCATGCTTGGCGAAATAGTGAAGGGTACTTCCAGTTCTCTTACTGTTTCCGACAATTACAAATATGTGGGAATACGCTCAAAATCAGGGGCAATCTATGCCAACTATTACTTCCAGTGGTATTCTCCCGGCGTAACCCTCGGCGATGTGGACAACAGCGGAATAATCGATGTTACCGACGTGGTGCTGCTCGCAAACTATGTGATGGGCGACACGGTTCAAGGCATCAATTTATCGGTAGCCAACATTGACGGCAACGGAACAATCGATGTCACCGACGTGGTGCTGCTCGCCGAAATTGTCATGGGCAAATAAGAGAGCCTTTAGTCTTTAGCGGATGTCATGTATTACGAGACGGCGTCTCATAATACCGGCACTCACCCGTGGTGTAATGTATCAGATTTTCTTTATGTAGGCGCGGCGGCGCTTGTTCTGATTCACAGTGAAATAGCTCCACTGCTGAAGCACTTTATCGTTAGTCTCAAGTTCCATGTTGCTCTCCGCCCATTTATACTTTCTCTTGATGTAAACCGGAATAAGGTCGGTGAAGAGAAGCGAATTCACGCCGCGGTTCTGATACTCGGGCTTAACGGCAATAAGCAAAAGGTCCACAATGTCGGTGCCGCCGTTCATGGAACGGAGCATGTGATACCACCCAAACGGGAGAAAACGTCCACGGCATTTCTGTAATGCCTTGGAAATGGAAGGAATGGTAATGCCCACGGCGATAAGTTCCTCTTTCTCGTCCACCACGAGCGAGATGTGGTCCAGGGGCAGGAATGGCAGATACACCTTTATGTAGTGCCTGATCTGGCGCTCGCTCAAAGGAGAATAGCCGAAAATCTTGTCGTAGGCCTCGTTGATGAGCTTGAAAATGGCGTCGCCATAGCTGTCAACGAGTTTTTGCCGGCTGGTGAAATGAATGTTCCTCACTTTGAAGCGGTTGCTAACAAGTTTTGCCACACGCGCCATTTTCTCGGGAACTTCGTTCGGAACAGTGATGCGCAGTCCCAGCCAGTCCACGTCTTTCTCAAATCCCATGCGCTCCATCTGGCGCGGATAGTACTCATAGTTGTAGATTTCGCTTTGGGTGGGCAGCTGGTCGAAACCCTCCACAAGCATACCCTCCTTGTCCATATCGGTAAATCCGAGAGGTCCGGTGAGATATTCCATACCTTTTTCCTTTGCCCACTGTACCACAGCGTTGAAGAGAGCATCCACCACCTCTTCGTCGTCGATGAAATCCACATAGCCGAAACGACATTCGTTGCGGTCCTCTCGCTTGTTTACAAGGCTGTTTATTATCGCCGCCACACGCCCCACGGGTTTCCCGTCGCGATAAGCCATGAAATACTTGCTTTCGCAGAAATCGAAAGCCGGATTCTTTTCGGGCAGAAACAGGTCAACCTCGTCGTTCACTATGGTGGGCACATAGTAAGGACTGTCCTTATACAGCACATCTATTGGGTAATGCACAAACTTGAGCACCTCGCTCCGTGTGGGTCTTATTTCTCTGATTTCTACTGACATGTTTGTTCTTTTTTGGGGTTATGTGATTAATGTGGATTGTTTCTGACGGCACGGGTCATTCCCTGCGCAGGCGGTTGGTATTAAGGTTATAGATTATCCTGCCGCTGCCGGTGATGATGTTCAGTGTGGCCTCGGCGGCACCGTCGCTTGCGAAATGGATGTCGGTGGCCTTGCCGCTGCCGTCGATCACGTAGTACTGGCGCGTTGTCTTGTTGAAGCCATACACGTTGCCGTTCTTGCCAAGCATCACAGAATACAGTTCATTGTTGATCTGCCCCTTGATGTCGCCCATTTTCAGAATCGGCGTGTCGTAGGTCTTGGGGTTAACAGCCACTTCGGCACCGGTGGAGAGTTTTTCCTCTGTCTCCTCGTTGTCGTGCAGCCATTTGTCGTCGGCACGGTCGGGGTCGTTAAGCGCCGCCTCTTCCTGTGCCAGCCGCTCTGCCTCGAGTTCTTCCTGAGTGGGGACATAGATCAGCTTGATCTTCTCTGCCTGCGCCTGGGCAAAGCGCGATTCGGGCGAAGAGGTTTCACCGTTGAGCCGCCCATAGACCAGTTCCTTGCCGTCGCGTATCTTCACCGAGCCGCCGAAGGGGAACTGGCGCAGTTCCTGAGTATCGACGTTGTAGAGGGCAAGCACTACGCGCGTATTGTCGTCGTTGCCGCTCACCGGCATATCCTTGTAGGCGAAGAAGAAATAATTCTTGCCGTTCACCGTGGCGCTTTGCGGCACCACATTCTTTTCAGCCATAAGCGACTGAGGGTTGAAGTCGAGCACATGGTCGGTTAAATTCACCGTCTTGGGAGTTTCCTCTATCGCCCAGTCGGAGCCGTTGTTGCGCACCACGGTGTAGATCTTGAACATCGCCACTCCGGTAATGCTGTTGCTCATCGACGTCACGCCCACAATGCGCTCGGCATTGGTTTTCTCGTTGCGTGCCACACGGACGGCATAGGCGGCGGTGGCTCCGTCGCTCATCATGCCCACGTCCTGAAGCGCCCGGCGGAGAATCACCAGTTCCTCAAGGTTGTTGCTCTCATTGATGGAAATGCTGTCGTTGGGTTCGTGGCCCACTTTGCCGTGGTCGCCATAGAAGAGGTTACTCACTACAAACAAAATGGCAAAGACCACCAAAAGGATGGCAATAAGTATGTTGCGCTTGCGGAAACTTTCTTTTGGCATAGTATCTTGTGTTTGAGGTTTTTCTTGAGGTTCGATGGGGAAAGGCGGTTCGGGAACGGAATCGTTCACCTTTGGTTCGGGCTGATTCACAGGCGACACAACCGGAGCTACAGGCGGCTCTCCGAAAGGCTTGGCAGGGTCATCCATATCGTTACGGGCAAGCGACCCGCAGAACGGGCAGAACACCGCGTTTTCCGGCAACATCCTGTGACACTTGGGACATTCAAATTCTTGCATATTGTAATGTTTTTCTTGTTATTGTCGGCAATAATGATTCTTCTGAAAACTTACAAATATACAACTTTTATTCCTAAATACCAATCCCCTCCCCCTTTTTACGTTTAAGAACCACGTTCAGAACGTTCTTAAAACAGTGTTTTACTTGCAATTTTCTTTGAATACCAAAAAATCTTGTATCTTTGTGAAAACTATAAAAAACGACTATGATAACAGGCGAGATAAACTAGCCCGGCTAGATAGGCCAGAAATGCTAGCCAGGCTAGAACGGTCAGAACGGTCGCTTATCATCCGGTAGGTATAACGAAAAAAGACGCATGGTGTTGCGTCTTTTTCTGTGTGGTCCCTCTTGGGCTTGAACCAAGGACTC
>JAGCVR010000075.1 GCA_017962285.1 Muribaculaceae bacterium
CAACAATGGCATAACCGTCCTGGCCCACTATCTTATAGCGGAGATAGTAGAGCTTGCTGTGCTCTTCCTTATATATCACCTCTTCGTCGCTCAGCGCAGTCTGTGCTGCCGGATCCCAGTTAACCATGCGCACTCCGCGATAGATGAGGCCTTTGTTGTAGAGGTCCACGAACACTTTCAGCACGCTCTCGCTCCGCACGTCGTCCATGGTGAAGGCTGTGCGGCTCCAGTCGCACGAAGCACCCACCTTGCGCAGCTGCTTCAGAATGATGCCGCCATATTCGTGGGTCCAGTCCCAGGCATGGCGCAGGAACTCCTCGCGGGTGAGGTCGGTTTTCTTAATGCCCTGCTCGGCAAGCTTGCGCACCACCTTGTTCTCAGTAGCAATCGAAGCGTGGTCGGTGCCGGGTACCCATAGGGCATTCTTCCCTTCCATGCGCGCACGACGGATGAGAATGTCCTGAATGGTTTCGTTGAGCATGTGCCCCATGTGAAGCACACCGGTGACATTTGGCGGCGGGATGACTATGGTGTAGGGCTCGCGTTCGTCGGGCAACGACTTGAACAGGTCGTGGTCCATCCAGTACTCATACCATTTATCTTCAACATTCTTAGGGTCGTACTTCGTTGCTAATGTGTTCATTGTTATCTGTTTTTTTCCGTTTGTTTTAATTTTCGTGCAAAATTACAAAAAACCACCGATATGGAGCAAAAAATGTGCGATTTTAGTGCTTCCGGTTTCAGGAAAACCGCATCAGGAATCTCACATCATCGAAAGATATCGCTCGCCTGTATCCGGCAGAATGGCGACAATGGTTTTCCCTTCGTTCTCTGCCCTCTTGGCGAGTTCAATTGCTGCGGCTGCAGCTGCACCGCTCGACACGCCAACGAGTAATCCGGCACTTGTGGCAAGCAGCTTCATTGCCGCGAAGGCATCGTCATCGCTCACCGTAAGAATCTCATCCACAAATTCGCGTTTGAAATTCGGTGCCTCAAAACCCGGACTTATACCCTGAATCTTGTGAGGACCGGGCTTTCCTCCGCTCAGCACTGGCGAACCGGCCGCCTCAACTGCCACAGTGCGAACGCCGGGCTTATGCGCTTTCAGCGCCGGAGACGTACCGCTTACCGTTCCTCCGGTTCCCACTGCCGCAACCAGGATGTCCACTTCGCCGTCAGTATCGGCAAAAATTTCTTCTCCTGTATTAAGAAAATGAGCCTCGGGATTTGCCGGATTCTGAAACTGCATGGGGATAATGGCATTGTCGGTCTGGGCAAGGATTTCCTCAGCCCGGGCAATGGAGCCTTTCATGCCGTCGCTTCCCGGGGTCAGAACCAGTTCCGCGCCATAGGAACGAATCAGCCTGCGGCGTTCCTCGCTCATTGTCTCGGGCATCACTATTATGGCTTTGTAGCCGCGCGCTGCGGCTATCATGGCAAGCCCCACTCCGGTGTTGCCGCTAGTGGGTTCAATTATGGTGCCGCCGGGACGGAGTGCGCCGGAGCGCTCGGCGGCCTCAATCATCGATAAGGCTATGCGGTCCTTGATGCTGCCGCCTGGATTCTGCCGCTCGAGTTTCACAAGCACGCGGGCGCTGAGTCCCAGTTTCTTCTCAATCTGTGTAAGCTCAACCAGGGGAGTGCGCCCAATGAGTTCAGCCACATTTGAATAAATTCTTTTCATAATGGTAATATATTAACGATTTAAGTTTCACTTTCACGGGCATTGCCCGATTAACCACCAATGACCGATTTTGATTAAAGAAAGAGGCGCCGCCATCACGGCGAAACCTCTTTCGCTTAGCATATATACATACAACTAATCTTTCAGTTTTGCACAGATAAACTCGCGGTTGAGGCGGGAAATGTTGCTCAGCTTGATGTTCTTGGGACATTCTGCAGCACAAGCACCGGTATTGGTGCAGTTACCGAAGCCCAGTTCGTCCATCTTCAGGAGCATTGCCTTAACGCGTTTCTTAGCCTCTGCCTTTCCTTGCGGAAGGAGTGCAAACTGGCTCACTTTCGCCGAAACGAAGAGCATAGCCGAGCCGTTCTTGCAGGCTGCCACACAAGCGCCACAGCCTATGCACGATGCGCTGTCCATAGCCTCGTCGGCATCCACCTTTGAGATTGGCAGTGCGTTGGCATCCTGAGCACCGCCGGTGTTGAAGCTCACATAACCGCCGGCCTGCTGAATCTGGTCGAATGCGTTGCGGTTCACCATCAGGTCTTTAATCACGGGGAATGCAGCCGAACGCCATGGTTCCACAGTGATGGTCTCGCCATTGCGGAAACGGCGCATATAGAGCTGGCAAGTGGTGGCTCCGGTAGCGGGTCCGTGGGGGTGTCCGTTGATATAGAGCGAGCACATTCCACAGATTCCCTCGCGGCAGTCGTGGTCGAAAGCCACTGGTTCTTCGCCCTTTTCCACCAATTGCTCGTTCAGGATATCCAGTGTCTCCAGAAACGATGTATCGGTTGGAATGTCCTGCAATTCGTAGGTCTCGAAGTGTCCTTTCTCTTTAGGACCGGCTTGGCGCCATATTTTGAGTTTTACTCTAATATTACTTTCCATATTAATTAATTTTTATAGTTTCTGGTTTGTACCTTGATAGCCTCGTAGTGCAGTTGCTCCTTAATGAGAGTGGGAGCGGTTTCATCGCTGCCGTTATACTTCCAGCAAGCCACATAGAAGAAGTTGTCATCGTCGCGCTTGGCTTCGCCTTCCTCGGTCTGGTGCTCCTCACGGAAGTGACCACCGCACGATTCCTCACGGCTGAGGGCGTCGTAAGCGATAAGCTCACCCATAGTGATGAAGTCACGCAAGCGGAATGCCTTGTCAAGTTCAACGTTCATACCTTCTTGAGTTCCGGGAACAAAGAGATTGGTCTCAAATTCGTTGCGCAGGGCCTTAATCTTTTCAAGGGCAGTCTCGAGACTTTCCTTAGTGCGAGCCATGCCCACATAGTCCCACATAATGTTACCGAGTTCCTTATGGATAGAGTCCACCGAGCGGTTACCCTGAATCGACATCAGGTGATCGAGGTTGGCCTGAACACGTTCTTCGGCTTCGTCAAACTCTGGCAGATTGGTAGAGAAACGTGGCACGGTGATCTGGTCGCTCAAGTAGTTCTGGATTGTGTAAGGCAACACGAAGTATCCGTCGGCAAGACCTTGCATCAATGCCGAAGCACCCAAGCGGTTAGCGCCGTGGTCGCTGAAGTTACACTCTCCAATGGCGAAGAGACCCTTAACCGAGGTCTGCAACTCATAGTCTACCCAGATACCACCCATTGTGTAGTGGATGGCGGGATAGATCATCATGGGGTTGTAATAGTTAACATCGTTGATAGTGTTGGCAAGTTCGCCGGGATTCACGTCGGTGATCTCCTCATACATGTCGAAGAGGTTACCGTAACGCTGGCGAACCACGTCGATGCCCAGACGTTTGATTGCCTCGCTAAAGTCGAGGAACACGGCTTGACCGGTGTTGTTCACGCCGAAGCCCTTGTCGCAACGCTCCTTAGCGGCACGGCTGGCAACATCGCGGGGAACGAGGTTACCGAAGGCGGGATAGCGGCGCTCGAGATAGTAGTCGCGCTCCTCTTCAGGAATGTCGCTACCTTTTATCTCACCGCGCTGCAGACGTTGAGCGTCCTCAATATTCTTGGGAACCCAGATGC
>JAGCVR010000076.1 GCA_017962285.1 Muribaculaceae bacterium
ACAAAGGCAATCATGCCTTCCTCAAACCCGCTGGCAACCGAGAAGTTGAGCGTAACGAGCTCTCCATAGCTGCAGATGAGGTAGCTGCTGGAGTCATAGTTGCTTATGGTCACGCGGCTCTGAGTGTCGCTCAGCGACGTCACGCTCACTGTGTGGCCATAGGAACGGATAGGATTCAGGGTGGCATCGGTAAGCGTAAACTCTGCCGGATAACTTACCACAAACCTCAGCTTGTTCACATCATCGCGTCCGTCCCAGCGAGCGCTCACCGGCAGTGAGTAGGTATTGCTTCCGGCAAGGTTATGCTCAATATAGGGAGTGCTCAGCTCCATCTGACCAATGTTTATGACCGACACGCTACATGTGGCATCGGCACAGATAATCGACGCGCTGTTCGTGCTCGTAGTGCCCACCGCGGCGTCGTGAATCGTTATCACGCCACCCTTGAAGCTGGCTGAGGATTCCACGGTGATATAGAATGTGGGCGCTGTACCGGACGCGTGCCAGTAGTTGGAGTTCCAGTTCACGTTGGGATACGGGTCGGCATAGACGATGAGAGCATATCCCTTGTTGGTGGAGCCGCTGCGCCAGTAGCTATAACCAGCCTGAACGCGCTCCAGGAAGTAGGAGGGCAGCACATCTTCGTTATATCTTATTCCCTTCACCGTCAAGCCATCGGGAACGTCCACATAGAGGGTGATGCGGTTCACCTCCAGGGAAGTTTCCATCCGCACCGGGATATCGACGGTTTTTCCGCCGCCGAGCATCTCAAACTGCCCGGGTGTCATGAAGTCGCCTGCGGAGAATGTCGGAGCTCCGGGAGTTACCTCCTTTTGGTTGTTGAAATTAACTATTCCCGTGAAGTCGCCCAGTGCTATCTCTTCGCCAAGATAGGTTACTCTCACGTTTTTAACAATAATCTGACCGCTCTTGTTGAAACTGCTGCTGGCTATCACCTTGAAATTGAAGAATTCGTCGTCATCGTCGTCCTCAAATGAATAACGCCCCGTTTGAGAACCTACGCTCAGCGACACGCAATTTGTGGAAGAATTGTAGGTGCAGTATTCCCATCTCGGGTCATAGATGTAACGCCCCAGGCCGAACGTGCTCGAAGCGGTGCTGATTCCCTCAGGCAGATAGATGTCCATCTTCACATTGGAGATTGGCAGATTGTTGGTCTTCATCCTCAGATCTGTGTAGGTGTTGGCACCGGCTTTCAGCGTCACAGGATCGATGCTGAACTCTGGCACGTCGCCTTCGTTCCACGGAGCAGAGCCTCCACTGTAAAATCCATCCACACGCACATCTCGGGGAGTGTTGAGTATCATCTTCATGTGGGCATAAGAAGGATTTATGCCGTTGTACAGTGCCTGCACAAACAAAATGTTCCCGCCCTTGAAGTTTCTGTTTACCCGCAGTTTCAGAGAGAATGCCACACCTTCAGCCGCGCCGCAGGTCTCCCAATTCTGAGTATAGAATGATTCATAATCCGAAGCGACTTTCAATGCTATCTGATAGTACTTCCCAGATTCATGGTATGATGGATACTGGCTTGAAGGATACTCCGTGAGACTTACCACCGAAATGCCGAACTTCTGCGACGAACCGGCGTGCTTGAATTCTCCATTTTCAGTAGCCCACTTGAGGTTACCGCTGCTGGTGTCAAGATCCAGATAATCCGGAAGCCATATATCAAGGTACATCTCATCCAGATAACCAGGCAGGATGTTGTATTTTGCCTTGGTAAACGAATTGTCGGGGATACTGATTTTCACCGGCAGAGTCACTCTTCCATCGTTGTCAAGAACGAACTCATCGGTTGACAACACGGGCGGATGAACGTAGGGGTCGTTACTCTCGTGTATCTCGGCTCCGACCTTGCCATACCACGACAATGCCACAAGCATCATCATTAAAAAACAGATTCTTTTCATAGTTTTTTGTTATGTTATTGATTAACTTACTTTTATTTTCAAGGCGCAAAAATAAATATTTTTTTTCAAACTTTTGTCTTATCCCAGCGAGAAAGTGTCGCTACCGGGTCTTTGCCTGCACCACTCGCGCACCCGGCGGCACATCCTGTGTCACCCACACGTTACCGCCCACCACGGCATTGTCGCCAATGGTGATTCGCCCGAGAATGGTGGCATTGCTGTAGATAACCACATTGTTGCCTATGATGGGGTGGCGGTCTATTCCCTTGATGGGGTTGCCGTTTTCGTCGGTGGGGAAACTGCGCGCACCCAGCGTCACACCTTGATAAAGCTTCACATGATGGCCGATTATGGCGGTCTCCCCTATCACCACACCCGTGCCGTGGTCGATGGCGAAGTGATGGCTGATTTGCGCTCCGGGGTGGATGTCGATTCCGGTTTCGCTATGCGCGATTTCGCTAATCATGCGCGGAATGATGGGAATGCCGTATCCATATAGCTGGTGGGCAATGCGGTGAGCCGATATCGCCTTCACAGCCGGATAGCAATAAATCACCTCCTGGTGCGTGGCTGCCGCCGGGTCGCCGAGGAAAATGGCGTCCACATCGGTGAAAAGCAGGTCGCGAAGCTTCGGCATGTCGCTGATGAACCGTGCGGTCAGATCACGAGCCCTTGCCTGTATCTCGGGCATTTCGCCGCAAGGATCACCCGATGCGATAGTCAGCCCCGCAGATATCTGGTCTTCAAGGACTACGCTTAGTCGGTCGCAGGCAATGCCCAGACTGTATTCAATATTCTGAGCATTGATTTCTTCGTTCCCGAAAAAACCCGGAAAAAGTATTGCGCGGCATGTATCCACCAGTTCCTCCACAAGCGACTGCTGCGGCAATGGTTCCTTACCGTAACGCATGTGGCACATTCGGCTGAACTTAACGTGGTTCTGCGCCAAATCCTTTACCACTTCAGAGATTGTAGAAATGTTGATATTGTCCATAACTATATGGTATAATGAGGTTTAGGGGTCAATATTACTGAAAAATGTGCAAATCACAACAATTGTCAATGCAAAAATACCTATTCTTTTCCACATGGGTAAATAAATGGGCAACTAATTGCCGACAGGATTGGAATTTAGAGGTTTTCATCCTGTAATTTTGCGAGCATATCCACGCTCTCATAAAAGTGCGGCATAACGTTAAATATTTGTAATTATGGGTACTGAATGACATAAAAATGGTAATTTTGTGCGCATAAAACTGAAAGAATGAAAATTGAAAGAATAGAATTACGCAATGTGGTTCCCTCCGTGTTTGCAAGCAAGGACTTGAGCGCAAGCCAGGTGTGGAGCTGCAACCTGACGCTGGAACGCGGAAAGAACTACCTCATCTCCGCCGAGAGCGGCACGGGAAAATCCTCGCTGTGCAGCTTCGTTTACGGCTACCGACAGGACTTCTCCGGCATTATCGCAATCGACGGCAACGATGTGAAGAGCCTCAGTGTGGAGCGGTGGTGCGAACTGCGCACACACAACATCGCCTATCTGCCGCAGGACATGCGGCTGTTCGGCGAGCTCACCGCATTGGAAAATGTGGAACTCAAGAACGGCATCACCTCTTGGAAAAACAAACATGAGATTCTTGAAATGTTCTCCCGGCTCGGCATCGAAGACAAGGTAAACAGCCTCGTGAGCCGAATGTCGATAGGGCAGCAGCAACGGGTGGCAATAATCCGCTCGTTGTGCCAGCCCTTCGATTTCCTGCTGCTCGATGAGCCGGTGAGCCACCTCGATGAGCTCAACAACGACGTGGTCTCACACCTTGTGATGGAAGAGGCCGACCGCCAGGGTGCTGCCGTGATTGCCACTTCGGTGGGAAACAATGTGAAGATTCGGATTGATAAAGAGTTGAAATTATGAAACAGCTGATGTGGAAGTTGCTGCGCAAGCATGTGAGTGTGGGGCAGTTTATAGGTTTTTCGCTCGCCAACCTTATCGGGTTGGGCATTGTAATTGTGGCTTTGCAGTTCTACGTGGATGTACGGCCAATCTTTGAGGATGAAGATGGTTTTCTGAACAAGGACTTCCTGGTGATAACGCGCCAGGTGAGCAGCGCCGGGGTACTTGTTGGAGGCGCTGAGTTCGACCAAGACGCCATAGATGAGATTAAAAGCCAGCCATGGGTGCGGAGCGTGGGGGCGTTCGGCACAAGTACCTACAAAATCTATGCCTCTATTGGCGTAGGTAACGGACGGGCGGTTCACACTCAGTTTTTCTTTGAATCAATCCCCGACGAATACATAGATGTGCCGCGCAACGAGTGGGGATTCTCCCAAGGCGACAGCATCATCCCGGTAATCATGTCGAAGGATTACCTTTCGCTCTACAACTTCGGCTTTGCCGCCACATCGGGACTGCCGCAGATCAGCGAAGGCATGGCGGGAATGATACCGCTGTCGTTCACCCTTCGCGGGAACGGAAGAATCGA
>JAGCVR010000077.1 GCA_017962285.1 Muribaculaceae bacterium
AATCCCAACTTGCCTGCAGCGAGTATTTGCTCTTCTTCACCTACAAGCCGGGCGGAAGCGGTCCCCGGGTAGAGGCCAGGGTAGTATCGCGCTACGATGCCAACGACAAACTCATGGCGATTACAATGGACCCAACCACTCTGCACACTTCGCCGGCGCTGCACATGCTCGTTGAGCGCGGTGAACTGCCACCGGGCAAATCCAAGTCGTACTATAATAATATGAACGAATACGTCAAGTAGCCTATAACCCACCTCGCATAATAGATTTCCGCCTATGAGGCGTTTCTTAGGTTAGTCAAGTCGGAGACTTGATGTAGTGCAAAACACATTGTGCGTGCCAAATCGTCAAGATTTGGCACGCACTGTGTGATAGTGGAAACCCCCGTTAGGCACGTCGAAGATGTGCCGCAGTGGTCGTAGGACCAAAAAATGTTGCTAAAAATTTGTTCAAAAATGTAAATTAATTTGGAAATGTAAATAAGTTTTGTTAATTTTGACCCCAGAATTAAAAAATGAATACAATGAAAAAATTACTTACCTACATTCTGATTGCCTTTGTGGCAACAAGTTGTTCGATGTCACAAAACGCTCAACAGGGTAATTATGGCTCCGACCAGCAGATACGGAAACTGCATCCCCAGCCGGTGCAGGTTGTGGACTACCGCAGTAATGCCCAGACTGGTGACAATACTGTTGCAAATGCTCCCAAGGCAGGGAGAAAATGCTCATGCCCCTGCGGCGACAACTGTCAGTGTTGCGCAAATGCTCTTTGCTGCACAGGCGGATACGCCATTCCGGCAGGTGTTGAGGGCGACGGTAAAGACCTCATGCGCCAGCTTCTCGGCAAGAGCTATGAGATTGTGGAATACGATTTCACTCCTGAGGTTCCCAAGGCTATGACATGGGTGGATGAACCTGTAACCGAGCCGAAAGAAGAACTTCTCGCAAAAATGAACATAAACGGCAGCCGTTACATGCCTCGCGGTTCTACCATGGCGCAGAGCGAGAATGACATGTATTTCTATTTCACTCAGGGAATCGACAAGCCCGAACCACTGCACTTCCGTGTTCAGTATTATGCCGACGACCCACTGGAGTACAGCAAGATTATCTTCCTTATCGATGGATTTGAATATGAATATAAGCCTGACAAGACAAACCGCGGACGTGAAGGTAAGCGTATGTACTGGGAAAACAGCGACGAGCCGCTCAAATCGACCGACAAGGACCTCGCTTACGCTCTGTCGCATTGCAACTGGGCTCAGGCTAAAATCATCGGTGACCGTGGCGTGAACCATGTGAGAATGCTCACCGACGACCAGATCAAGAGGTTCTACAACACACTCAAGCTCTACATCCTTCTCGGTGGCGAGCTGTAAGACTGGGTTAATCCCAAAACAATTCCGATACAGGATTAATAAGGTAATATAAAAACAAAGGGCATAGGGAATAATTTCCTTATGCTCTTTTTCATACACATGGCATTCAACTCAAGAGCCTCGTGCCATTTTCACTTGCTCTGCCTACGGGGCAGAACTTGCGTGGTGCATTAAAGCAGTTTCACATCAACAACTTTTTCTGCTTCGTCGCTTTCAACAGCTACTTTTCCCTCACGGGCGAGCCAACCGAGTGCAGCGAAGATTTCTTTTTCTTTCAACTTTGTTGCTTTCTTCAAGCCCTTGAGTTCGAGTGAACCATTGGCATCGTTAAGAGCAGTCCAAACAGCTCCAGCCCAAAGTCCGATAGTTTCTACGTTCATAGTCAAAATTAATTTTATTAATAAATTATTTTAAGTGTAATTA
Source organism: Muribaculaceae bacterium (assembly GCA_017962285.1). Taxonomy (GTDB): domain Bacteria; phylum Bacteroidota; class Bacteroidia; order Bacteroidales; family Muribaculaceae; genus Sodaliphilus. Next base: position 1,805 of record JAGCVR010000077.1, read on the forward strand.
ATAATCTTCGTTTATAACTTTTACTAATCACGGTGCAAAGTTATGCGGTTTTTATGTTATAAAACATATTTATATTAGAAAATGTTGCTTTTTGTCAATGCAAACGTTTGCACTACGCCATATAATAAAAGCGAGTGGATTGCTTCGCACTCGCTTTTTATCATTATCGGCACTATGCCTTGCCGATGGCAAGGTCGTGCGGATTGCTTAATCCACCACGTTGCTGCCGTTGTCTTCGTGACGGTTGTCGTTCTGCTTGCGGGGACCGCGGTTGTCGTTGCGGCGGAAATTCCCGCCTCCGCGCTGATTGTTTCCTCCGCGCTGGTTGTTACCACCACGGTTGTTGCCGTTGTTGCGCGGACGGTTCTCGCGGCGACGCTCCTCGTAGCCTTCGGGCTTGTCCTGCAATGCTCGCATCGACAGGCGGAACTTGCCGGTCTTGTTGTCGATTTCTATCAGCTTCACGGTAAGTGTGTCGCCTTCGTGGATTCCGCTGGCTTCCATGCTTTCCAGGCGGTCCCAGCTGATTTCACTGATGTGAAGAAGTCCGTCGCGGCCGGGCATGAATTCCACAAATGCTCCAAATTCAAGGATGGAACGAACCACACCGGTATAGACTTTTCCTTCTTCGGGAACTGCCACAATCTGCTTGATGCGTTCAACGGCGGCTTCGATGGCTTCCTTGTTGGCTGCGGAAATCTCGATTTCTCCCTTGCCGTCCACTTCATCGATGGTGATGATGGTGCCGGTTTCTTCCTGAAGACCTTGGATGACTTCACCGCCCTTGCCGATGATGGCTCCGATGAACTCTTTGTCCACTGTCATGGCGACAATGCGAGGAACATGAGGCTTGTAGTCTTCGCGTGGCTCAGGTATTGTCTCATTAATTATGTTAAGGATGTGCAGACGTCCTTCTTTGGCTTGCTGAAGGGCTTGCTCCAGAATCTCGTAGGG
>JAGCVR010000078.1 GCA_017962285.1 Muribaculaceae bacterium
TGCGGTCTTTTGGAACCTCAAACGAAGTGTTGATTCGTCCGTATTCATCGGTGCGGAGCGTGTCTTCGCGGATGGTCTTGCCGTTTGTGTCGGCGAATCTCACCTTGAGTTCTTCTCCTGCCAGCACCTTGCGGATGTCGACGCCTCGACCGAAGCAGATGGCACTAACATTCACAGTCTCTCCCGGACGATAGATTGCCAGGTCGGTGAAGATGCTTGCGCCATAAACGAAATCCTTTGAGAAATTGTTCAGATTGTAATAAACTCTGTCTCCGTAGATGTCTCCGGGAAGATGAGCCGCATAAGTGGCGCGGAGAACGATGTTCTTGGAGTATTTGGAAAGGTCGAAAATGCCATTCTCGTCGGTTTCGCCCAGTTTTTTGTATTTTTTATCGTCTAATATGCTGATTTCAGCGCCTTTTATAGGAGCACCGGTCTTTGTGTCCACGGCAAAGAGCCTTCCCACATGCTCGTCGTTGCAGACGTAGGATAGTTTAATGTTCTTAACCCAGAACATGTCTCTTTCCGACAGTTCTTTCATCTCTTCGGTTTTCCCTTCGGGATTCACAAACGATGCCAGTGCCACGTAGAGTCCGCTGCGTTGTGCCGGGAAAGTGACTTTCGTTTCTTTCTCAAACGGAACGGTTCCTTCCACCTTCACTTCCCTGGAGTCGACAACCTCCATTTCGCTCACCTTGTAGCGGGAGATGTCGTTGTTGCGGGCAATTTCGTCGGTAACGCGGTAAAGGGTCACTTTAAGTGTGTTCACATTCTCAGCCGTAACGGTTACCTCAATTTCGTCCTTGCTCGACAGTTTCTCGCTTGTGCGGGCTTTCACACTCTGCGTCTCAATGTCGTGAATGATGTTCTTTATGGAATTTGTGTAGATGCTGTTAGGGTAGCGCTTCACATACCCCTTGAAAGTCTCGTAATAAGCCTTGCCGCTCATGTGCTCAAGCAACATGCCGCAGTGCTCGTTGTTGGCGTATTGGTTATAAAGCTTGATATAGCTGTCGCCTCTGTCCCAGTTTTTCAGCTTTACATAGAGCAGTGCCGGAACGTCGTCTTTCACGCTCTGTTTCCAGCGTGCGTAGATTTCGTTTGTGAAACTGTCTTCTTTATCAAGCAGCTCTATGCTTCGGTAAGCCAGGAACGAAAACAGATTGGGGATATATAGCGGAGCGTCATCCTCTATTTCCACAATTTTCTTGTAGTTCGTGATGGGCTCTTTCGTGAGCGCGTCCTGGTCCTTGAGTGCTTCGGTAAGGAGCGATTTTATCTTGCTGTCGAACTGGCGGTTGTCCCATTCGGTGTAGTCGTCGGGCAACTCACCCTCCGGGTTCAGCCTTCCGCTTCTGCCATAGGCTCTCTTGTAGGCCATAAAGACTTCGGCCTCGAAGTAATTGAGGAAAGCCCTGTATTCGGGGCGGTTTTCCTTTTTCAGGACCTCTTCGATTTTGGAAATGATCTGGCTCATGTTCTCTTTCGAGATTTTGCCCTGAGCGATTGAGTAGCGGATGATGGCATCCACACACTCCTGTCCGTCGCCGCTTTTCATGCCTTTCTTCAAGTCGCTAAGAGCGGCCTGCGACACTTTCTGCGGGTAGTCGAAATCTACGCCATCTTTACCCGTGCCGAAGCCGGAAAAATTCAGGAAAGCCAATAAACTTACCATCGTAATCATAAATAATCTTGTTTTCATAATTCTTAATTCGGTTGATTGAAGCCTATGGTCTCTTGCGAGACAAAAACTTCAGTTATTAATTAAGCAAAAACTGTGCCAAAATGATTTAGGCAAATATAATCTAAAAAATCAAAATTCCAAAATGAAATCAGGAGTTTCACTGAAAAAAGTTGTGAAACTCCTGATTGTGTTCAGCTATGAAAGTATTGATTATTTGTCGGAAATGCGTTCGCGCTTTTTGCCACCCTCTTTTTTATTGTTAAGCACGTCGCGGGTGAAATTGTTCTCGGCTCGTTTAAGCTGGAATAATTGTTTTTTCGACAAGATTTTCTCGAATTTCTCGAAATATTTTGCTTCGATTTCACATTCTTTCGCTTTCACTGTGCGCATGGTTTCGGCGGCCTGGAGATATTCGTCGTCGGTGGCGTCTTGTTTTGCCGAGATTTTGCGTTCAAGTTCCCGTGCTTCGCGGTTCACTTGGTAGATTTCCTTTCCCATTGCTTCATAAAGAGGCATGAACTGCTCTTTCTGAGCGTCGGTCATTTCGGTTTCCTTAATGATTTTCTCGTGTTTGAGTTCCACCATTTTCTTTCCCCATTCGGAGCGTTTGGGCTTGTCGTTGGGAGCCTGAGCTACAGCGCTGCCTGCGGTGAGAACCATTATCAGTACTAAAGAAAGAATATTTTTCATATATAGGATAGATTATAATGTTGTCGTTATAAAAGTTCTTCGTTATTGTTTTCGCTGTCGATGATGAGGTTGTCGTAGTAGAGGCTGTCCTCATAACTCATGATGATGTCCATGTCGCTCACGCTGTTGTTCAGGATAAACTCCTCCACGTTGCTTTCCACGTTCATGCCTGCTGCAATCTCCTTGGCTGTTAAGGTCTGCTTGTTTGTTTCGGTAAGCCCGTTGAATACCTTCATCATGCACCATACACCGGCAAACATTGCCGCCATATACACATAAGGCCTGATGCGGACCCACAGCGACGGGCGCACATCAGTACGGGTGATTTCCACTTCGGGCAAAGACTCCTTTATCTTTTCATTTATGTCAGCAAAAAAATTCTCCGGCACCTTGAAGCCGGGCTCTTTGCCCAATTGCTGCAATATTTTGGAATCTTCTGGTTTCATTTCGCTATTTTTGACTGACAAACGTTCAAAAGGTTTAATCGTTATCTGTAAAAAAAGATTCAATTTTTTTAATCGCGTGATGGTAGGAGGCTTTCAGGGCTCCAACGGAAGTCCCCAGGATTTCGCTCATGTCCTCATATTTCATCTCGTCGTAGTAGCGCATGTTGAACACGAGGCGCTGTTTTTCTGGAAGCGAGGCTATAGCCTGCTGAAGTTTCAGCTGAGTCTCGTCGCCGTCGAACCAGGGGTCGGATTCCAACGTCTTTGCCAGGAAACTGTCGTCGCTGTCGATTGGGATGTTGTTCAGCGCCTTTTTCTTGTTGATGAAGGTGATGGATTCGTTGATGGCGATTTTATGCAGCCAGGTGGAGAGTTTCGCATCGCCACGGAAATTGTCGATATTGGTCCATGCTTTTATGAAAGTGTTCTGCATGATATCGCTTGCATCGTCGTGGTCGAACACCATACGGCGAATCTGCCAGTAGATGGTTTGGGAATAGTGCTCGATGACTTTCCCGAAAGCCTCTCTGGCAGTAGCTGGATTGTGGAGCTGTTCCACAATCTGCTCTTCATCGTATGTGTATTTTCCTGCCACGTCTTAATAATAACTGCCTGTTGCTTTCGACGAATATACCGGTGTGGACCATGAAGCGTCCATTTCACTTGTGGTGATGTAGAGGTTGGCGTCCATGTGGCTCAATTCGTATTTGAGCACCGCATTCTTGTTTACGAAGCGGTCCATCCACGACAGCCCGTCGTAGTCCCATGCCGATTCCGTCTTTACGGCGGCAATGGGCACCAGCGGGATTTTTTCGCCTTTCACCTTGTATCCTGTGGGTGTGAATTCTACGTTTAGTCCCAAGTATTTGAGCTGGGAAATCCTTCCAGTGGTCTTGCTCAGCGTAATGTCGGAAATTGCTACGTCGGCGGTGAGGCTTTCGGGGTGAATCTCGAAAGAATAGAGTGCGCCGGAATATTTGTAGCTGCTGCCAACGGTGTCGGTCACGGTTTCTGTCTTGGTGAAGAACAGGGTGGGTTTAGTAGCTATCACCTTGCTGCTGCCGATTGTGTAAGTGAGGTTGAATTCATCGTTGAAGATGTCGTAGTAGCCGCTCAGCTCATTTCCCTTGAAAGCCACCCACTGGCGCTCGCTGTCATAGTCGATGGCGGCGCGGAGACGCACGTCCTGAGCAGCAGCGCCGGTATTGACTTTAGCCTCTATTGTGGCATATAACTCTGCGCGGTTCACCACAATCTTATAGTCGCTGACGCTCACTTTTTTCACTGTTCCGCCGTTGGCATCGCTTACGTGGCTGAGGAGCGTGCGGGTAACCACAATGTTGCGCAGGGGATCCGGACCGTCTTCACCGCCGCAGGCGCCTAGCACTATCAGGCTAAGCCAAAGTATGTTCAGAAAGTATTTCTTCATTTTTTCAAATCAATTTGCTACAAAAGTAATAATTTCTTTTGTTAATTGCAAAAAAAGAGGATGTACCTAGGCACATCCTCTTTATTCTCTTGCTGGAATTCAGCGGCATCAATAATATGCGAGCTTGTTCTTGCAGTCGTTCAGGTTGGCCTCGTTTCCGGCTTCGTTCTTGAAGTGCATTCCGAAGCAGTCGAACTCAATGGTGCAGTCGCCGGTTATGAAGTTCACTTCGCCTGTCAGATTGGTAATTTTATATTTCTCCATTGGGGTGCGCTGTCCGTCCATGTCGAGCGAGTTTGGAATAACTTCATCGGCACTAAGGATGTAGCCCGTATTTGTGGTTTCGGCCTTTATCGAGGGGATTTCAATCCAAAGCTGAATGGGCATCTTCTCGGCGAATTTCACGTTGAACATACTCAGGTTCACAAGGTTCTGTCCAGTGTTCCAGGCGAAACGGCAGAACGTTCCGTTGGGATAGATTTCGTTGGTTGAAGCATTGATATACACATAACCGTCGTTTTCGCTAAGCGCAGAAAACGCAAGCGAGGATGTGGAGAACACCTGTGTGGTGCCATGCTCCGAAACCACTTTGTAGCGAATTGTCTGAATACCGTTGATCTGGTCTATTACGCCAATGAGGTCGGTGATGGTGTAGTCGGAGTACGGCGTGCCGTCCTCTTTCTGGGGTACTACGCTCGTAACGTTGAATTTCACGATGCCGGTGACGAGGGCACGAAGGGTAATGTCCTTGATAACCATGGTCACTTCGGGCATGTACTTGTTAAAAGTGGTTGTGAGGGTCAAATCCATCTTGCCGCTCACATTGTTGACCTCGTACTTGTAGAGACCGTCGGACATGAATGGCGTCTCTCCCTGTGTCACGGTTATCAGGTTAGCGTGGATAATGGTTGTGCTTTCGTCGCGGTCATCACCGCCGCAGGCTTGAAGCCCAATCAGGGCTGCCATGGCAAAAATGCCTAAAAGATACTTTTTCATGATTCTGTTTGTTGTTATTTTGTTTGTTATAATGATTATTCTGTTATTACAAAAGGTTCAGGCGAAGCGTTGCGCCAAGCATTCGTCCGCGTCCGCGCTGCAGGAACTCGTGCCCGATCGACACGAAATAGAATGTGTTGAATTTCGTACCAGTGATATTCTGTCCCCACAGCTCCAGGCTGTAGTGCTTTCCTTCGATGGTGGCGTTGGCGCCCAGCTGGGCATAAAACGGCTGTCGCATGGTGTTCGCCTCGTTCCACCAGATTTCGCCGGCGCCGCGCAGATTCGCCGAAATGCTTATGGCTCTCACCGCCGCGGAATTTATGGGGAAACTCTTGCTCGCTTCGATCCACAGTGTGTGGCTTGGTGAGTAGGGGACATAATGGCCTTTGTGGTCTTGCTTTCCGTCGTTATAGTCCACAAACTTGGCGTTGCAGTAGCCGTAGCTTGCACTCAGGCGCATGCCGTCGAGCGGGATAAGTGTCGCAGAGAGTTCGGCTCCTATGCTGCGGGTTTTTCCTGCATTTGTCATGACGCGTCCGGTGGTGGTGCCGTCGGGAAAGATTGTCAGCTGGCGGTCGCGGCAGTCCATGTAGAACACACTTGCGTCGGCGGTGAATTTCCCCGACAGGCTGCGGTAATGTCCTCCCAGTTCATAGTTCCATGCCTTTTCGGGTTTGTAGCCCACAATTTCATCCACCTTGTAGCGCGATCCTATTCCCATCTTGTTCATGAGCCGTTGCTCCAGCACGTCGCTGAACATCTGTGTGTTGAACCCGCCCGATTTGGACCCTTTACGGATGCTTCCATAGATGTTCCACCGGGAGTCACTGCCTGGGCGGTACATTGCGCTGAAGCAAGGCAACACCTGAACGAAATCCTTGTCGAGGGAGCCGCTGTCGTCAATGTCGATGAGGCTGTGGCGGTAAGCTTCTCCTGTGGCACGCTCCCACGTGGTGTAGCCGGTGTGCGTCTCGCTCCTGAAATTGAGGCGCGCATGCTCGTAGTCCACGCGCAATCCGGCACTCAGAACCCAGTGGGTCAACTCCAGTTTTGACTCATGATAGAGTGCCACGCCCCACGACGGACTCGTGAAATCGCTGCCAAGCAGGAAACTGCGCTCGTCCCAAGTTATGGGGTAGTCGGGGTTGGCTTCGTTGCGGTGACTCTCTATGAGTTCGCTTATGCCGGTATCCTTGAATGTGACAGGTGCCGACATCCGGTAGCGGCGGTAGAAGCCAAACAGTCCGGCGAGCCAGCTGTAGCGTTGCGGCGATTTCGATTTCACCACTATGTCTTGCGTCACTGCGTGTTCTTTGCGTGCCTGAGTCAGAGTGAAGTAGGGCAGTGTGGTGAAGTCCTGGTCGAGGGTCATGTTGTCGTTGATATACTGATAACTGGTGGTGCTCCACAGATTGGCCCGTCCCAGGTCGGCACTCACCGTTATGCCGTCGATAAGGTTCGTCCTTCGGTAGAAACAGGTGTCGTTGTACGCTATGAGTGCGGTCTCGGTGTTCTCGTAGGGGTATCCACCCTCGCGGCTCACATTCAGCATGAGCACGTTGCTGAGCATCACACGGTCGCTCACCCGCCACATGGCTTTCAGCCGTCCCGAAGCGTGCTTCTCGTGGTCGGTCTTTTTGCCGTTGAACTGGTTAGTGAAACTTCCGTCGGTCTTGCTCAGCTGCACTCCTGCCATGGCGCCGAAAGAACGGCTTGGCTTGAAATAATAGCTTGCGCCGGCTTTGATGCTGTTGTGGCTGCCATATTCGGCAAGAATGCGGAGTCCCTGGTAATTCATGGGCGACAGGGTGTTTATGCTCATCATTCCGCCCATGGTGTTTCTCCCGAAAAGAGTGCTCTGGGGACCGCGCAGCAATTCGGCGTCGGCAATGTCGAAAACGTTGAAATCGAAGTTTTCCTTGCACAGTATGGGAACGTTGTCGATGGTGAGGCCTATTGCCGGCTGGTCAATTCGTGTGCCTATTCCACGCACATAGATCGTCGATGTCATGTGGCTGCCATAGTCGGGCACAAAGATGTTAGGCATCACGTCGCTGATGTTCTTGATGCTCTGGATGCGGTTGCGCTCCACTTCGCCCATGCTGATTTGGCTGCCGGAGATGGCGCTGCCGGCAAGGTCTGCTCCCTGCTTCACCGCCGTGACTGTTATGGCTTCCAGGCTCACCGCGCTTATGGTGTCGGCAGAAGTGGATGCCGACAATGACATCAGCATCACCTGAAAAACAATAACCAAATATGTGACTACAGTTCGTTTCACCTTGCAAAATTACTCCATTCCAGTGGCTCGTGCAATCACTATAATTAGTGATTTTACCCCAAGTTTAATAATAAGAAATATTCATTAAAATAATATGGTGAAGTGAAAAAAAATGCTTAAATTTGCACAAAGATTCTGGCATCCCGGCAGAGCATTTCGCTTGTGGACGGTGTTCTGTGGTGTGATTGTCAGGCTGTTACGCGTGTTCCTGGCTATTGCCGCCGGGAGTGCATGTGTGATGTGTGTGTTAGAAACTAATACAATCGTAAATAAAAAGAGATAAAAACGAACAATAAATATAATTATGGTTTTAATCGATATCCAAAGTACGACACTGGCGGTAACCGCGCTCATTGCAGGTATCGTTCTTGTTATCGGTGGACTTGTGGTGGCTCTTCTTATAGGGCCGCGCAGCTTCACTAAAAAGAAGGGAGAACCCTATGAATGTGGTATTCCCACACGAGGAGACAATATGGCTCAGTTCCATGTGGGCTATTATCTGTTTGCAATTCTGTTCCTCATGTTCGACGTGGAAACAGTGTTCCTCTTCCCGTGGGCGACAATCTGCAAAGAGATAGGCACAACAGCCCTCGCCGCCGTGGGTACATTTCTGGTGATTCTTGTTTTAGGCCTTGCGTATGCTTGGAAGAAAGGAGCGTTGAGATGGAAGTGAAAAATCCCAAGATAAAGAGCATGAAGCATGAGGACTTCAAGAACAACGAGTACATCGAGCGTCTTGTGGCAGAACTCAATGCTTCGGGAACCAACGTGGTTGTGGGAAAACTCGACCAGCTCATCAACTGGGGACGCGCCAACTCGCTGTGGCCGTTCTGCTTCGGAACAA
>JAGCVR010000079.1 GCA_017962285.1 Muribaculaceae bacterium
CTCCAGCGACGTGTTCTATACCGAGCGTGACTTCCGCGACCTTCACAAAGAAACAGGCGCAGGATGCGTGGAGATGGAAAGCTTCGCACTGTTCCACAATGCCAACGCACTGGGCAAACGCGCTGCCTGTCTGCTGACGATTTCCGATTCGTTCGTTACCGGCGAAGCACTCAGCGCCGAAGCACGTCAGACCACTTTCCGCAACATGTTCATCGTGGGTCTCGAAGGTGCAATCGCAATGAAATAAGACAAATTATTAGTTTTTTCATAAATGTCTGGCGTATGTATCTCTCCGGAGATGCATACGCTTTTTTTGGGCACTCATACAATAAAACAAGACAAAATGAGTTATTTAATAGAAAGAAGACCGAAAAAAGAATTAAAATGATGAAAATAGCGAGATTAGCGGTGCTTATGGCAACTTTGGCTTTGCCGGCGTTTTCATTCGCACAAGACGATATCAAGTCCGACACCTTCAACCCCATAACCACTGGTGTTACTTCTCAGAGCATAACACCCGACGCACGCGGTGCGTCGATGGGAGACCTGGGAGCCGCCACCGACCCGGATGTGAACTCTCAGTTCTGGAACCCGTCGAAATATGCCTTCGCTTACAGTAATGCAGGCGTTTCTATCTCCTACACACCGTGGTTGCGTAAGATCGTAAACGACATCTACCTTGCCAACCTTTCGGGATACGTGAAACTCGGCAGTGGCGACAATCAGGCCATCAGCGCTTCGCTGCGCTATTTCTCTCTTGGCGAAATCACCACCAGCGACGACAGCGGAAATCCCATGTCGAGCATCAACCCGTTCGAAATGTCGGTGGATGTGGGTTACTCCAGAAAACTTTCGGAGAAATTCTCAATGGGTGTGGCATTAAGGTATATCTACAGCGACCTGGGCTACTCTGCCGGAATGGACGATGAGCAGACCAAAGGCGCGTCAGCCTTTGCCGCCGACGTTTCGGGCTACTTCACCACCTATCCTGTGATTGGTCGCAACGAGTGCCAGTGGTCACTTGGTTTCAACATCTCCAATATCGGTTCAAAGGTTGCGTATAATGGCGGCAACGACCCCGCCTTCCTGCCCACGAACCTCAAGATAGGAACGGCGTTCACATTCCCTCTTGCCGATTACCATAACCTGACGATTGCCGCCGACGCGAACAAGTTGCTTGTTCCGGCACGCCCCAGACTTGCCGACTATTCCGACGCCCAGGCCTACAACGATGCACTGCAGAACTGGAAAGACATGTCGCCAATTACGGGTATCTTCAAGTCGTTCAGCGATGCTCCCGGCGGTTTCAAGGAAGAACTTCGCGAGATTAATTTCTCAATAGGAGCCGAATACACCTATAACCAGCAATTCTTCCTGCGCACAGGTTATTTCCACGAAGACCGCCTCAAGGGTAACCGTCAGTACTTTGGCTTTGGTGCCGGTTTCGCACTTAACGTTATCCGTCTCGATGCATCATACATGATTGCCACGGCTCAGAACAGCCCGCTCGACCAGACACTGCGATTCACTCTTTCCTTCGACTTGGACGGTCTCAAACGTTTGTTCGGCAGAAAATGACAACAGGTACATATAGTATAGAAAAATGGGGGATTTGGAAGAATTCTCCGTTTTTTTGTTTAGTTTTGCAAAGGTTTTTACAATTAAGACAGATATGACGAGAATAGGAATGGGCTTTGACGTGCACCGGCTTGTGGAAGGACGCGACCTGGTGCTTTGTGGAATCAGGATTCCGCACGAAAAGGGTTTGCTTGGACACAGCGATGCCGACGTGGCAATTCACGCGCTCTGCGACGCTTTGCTCGGGACTCTCGGCCTGCGCGACATTGGTTATCATTTTCCGGATACCGACCCGCGCTATAAAGGCGCCGACAGCCGCGACCTGCTTCGGGAAGTGATGGCTCTCGTCAGAGCCAAGGATTATGAGCTTGGAAACTGCGACATCACCATCTGCGCCGAGCGGCCCAAAATCAACCCGCACATAGAACTCATGCGGCGTGAACTGGCAAGCGTCATGGCATGCGACGAAGACAGAATATCGATAAAAGCCACTACCACCGAGCGACTTGGATTCACCGGGCGTGAAGAAGGCATCGCAGCCTACGCCGTGGCACTCGTTGAGAAAGAGAAAGCATAGAACAAGCGTTTTAAGAATCCCACGATACGAATGGACAGGAACTCGCTGCAAACCCGAATACCATACATAGACATGCTGCGCATAGTGGCATGCATGATGGTACTTCTTATTCATGCTCCCATGTATAAGGTGTCGCAGCACACTCCATCGGTCTCGTTTGCCACATACCTGCTGCTTTTCACAGTGAGCAGCAAGTTGTTTTTCATGCTCACCGGAGCACTGCTTATTCCGGTGAAGCTTGGCACAAAGGCGTTTCTGAAGCGCCGTCTCAGTGTGCTACTCCTGCCGCTGGCAGTCTGGAGCCTGATATATCTGCTTGAGCATATTTTCATCCTTCACGATTTCGACGTGAGAATGTTGTGGTCGGTCCTTTTCAACCCTGTGGATGAAACGCTCTGGTTTGTGTATGTGATGGTGGGGGTGTACCTCATTCTCCCAATCATGAGCCGGTGCGTGGAAGCGATAGGCCGACGTGGAGTGGAATTTGTGCTGATTCTGTGGATTCTGTCGTCGCTCATCCCCTACGAGCAGGGAATGTTTCTGTCGCCCAAACCCACCCACCACATGCTCTCCGGTTTTGCCAACTATTTCGGCTATGTGCTGATGGGATACTACCTGCATAATTATCCCCTGCCGATTTTCACCCGCAGGCACTGGTGGAAATTTGCCGCCGTGGCCTTTGTGGGAATAGTGGTGATTCCCCTGTTCGAATTCCTTGTCCAGCCACACTTTGGTGTCACTTACGCACAGGCCATCGACACGATAACACACGACATCAGCATAAACGATGTCTTTTTGAGCATACTGACATTCTCGGCTGTGAAGCATTTTGCGCCCGAAAGATACGATGATGGGAAACCTCATCGCACCGGGCTGCTGATCACGCGCATGGCGGTGTGCAGCTATGGTATCTACCTCGGGCACATGCTGGTAATGCGAAACATGGTCTGGCCATTTATGATAGCATATCTGCCCAACATCACACACACCGTGGTGCTGGGGGTCATCACGGCAGTTCTATCGTTAATTGTCACCTATCTGGTGATGTGGATTCTGAACATCACGCCCATGAGCAAAGCATTTCTTGGACGCGAGCGATACATGAAAGCGAGAAAGGAGGTGCGCAATGATTGAGGCTGACAAACTGCGCAAGCGCATCCCATACCTCGACACGGTGAGAGTGATTTCGTGCCTGCTCGTGATTATGCTGCACGCCCCCATGGCACGGTTCAGCGAATATTACGACACCCCTTCCCTGCTCTATTGCTTCTACATCATTCCCGTGACAGTGTGCAGCAAACTGTTCTTCATGCTTAGCGGAGCACTGCTGCTGCCAGTTAAAAAGAGCGCAAGGGAATTCATACCACGACGGGTAAAAGCCGTCATCATACCACTTGCAGTGTGGTCGCTCGTCTATATCATTGCCCGCATTGCCCACGGCACATTCACGCCAAAATTCCTGGTATCGATCTTCTACACTCCGGTTGAAGGGTCGCTGTGGTTCGTGTATGTGATAATCACCATTTACTGCATCCTGCCGGTGATGAGCAAGTGCATTGACGCGATCGGCCGCCGTGGCGTGGAATACGTGCTGCTGCTCTGGCTGATCTCATCGCTCATCCCATATCAACACGGAATGTTCTTAGCCCCAAGCCAGCCCACGCATCACATGTTTTCGGGCTTTGCCAACGTATTGGGATATGTGCTGCTGGGATATTACCTGCACCAATACCCGCTGCCGCTGTTCACACGCCGGCACTGGTGGAAACTGACACTCGCGTTCGTCTTCGGCATTGTGCTGATGCCGATGTTCGAGTTTCTCGTACAGCCGCATTTCGGCATTTCATATCAAGAGTCGCTGGAGACAATCACTCACGACGTGAGCATCAACGACATCATGATGGGTGCCTTGATTTTCACCCTCGTGCAGCATTTCTCGCCCAAAAGCTATGACGACAGCGGCAACCATCGTTTCTCCATGGCCATGACAAGCGTGTCGATATGCACATTCGGCATTTACCTGGCGCA
>JAGCVR010000080.1 GCA_017962285.1 Muribaculaceae bacterium
AGGAAACATTCGGGGTCGGGTTTCGGAGCACTCACCATGTCGCCCGTGATTATCGCACTGAAATGAGAAGCGAAATCCGGATGCTGGGCATAAAGCGCTTCCATTTTCTTCCAGTCACTGCTTGTCACCACACATGTAACTATGCCTCTGGCGCGCATCTCATCCACCATATCCATCGCTCCGGCGAAATATGGATAATCCATTTCGCGCTGGAACGAATTGAGCATTTCCACCACCGCAGCATGCTTTTCAACGGGGAAATAGGTTTTGAGTATGGTGTCGAGGTTTGAGCCTTTTATCACATCGCTGAAGTGAGGCACATTAGTTGGAAATGCCTCGTCAACTTTTTGCCAGAAATAGCTGTAGGTGGTCTCGGTGTCAATAAGCACACCGTCGAGGTCAAAGAGAGCCCCTTTTATTTCTCTGTTATTCATTTTTATAGCGTTTGGTGATGCAAAATTACATGATTTCCAGCTTATGAACTAATTTTCCATAAAGAAACACTGCTTTTTCAAATAAAATGAATCGATTGAATGCCGCTGATTGTTGAAATAGATAGAGAAATGTAGTAACTTTGCAGGGAATTAAACCCAATACGGTTATTAGGGTTAAACATCGCTTCACTATGATTCATGAACTACAGCTCCGCGTGGACCCGAGCACTTCTCACGATGCGGATAAAATCAATGAGATTATAGCCGCACAGATCTGTGTGGTACAGTCTCGCATAACCTCACATCAAGTGCTGAAACGAAGTGTGAATGCCCGTCAGCGCAGGGTGATGATTAATCTTAAAGTGCGGGCGTTTGTAGATGAAGCCAAACCCGACTCGCCATTCGTGGAACCAATAGAATACAGTCCGGTTGACGGCAGCCGTCAGGCGATAGTGGTTGGTGCAGGTCCCGGTGGACTTTTTGCCGCATTGAGGCTCATTGAGCTTGGCGTGAAGCCAATAGTGCTGGAGCGCGGCAAAGATGTGAATTCCCGTAAGGTGGATGTGGCGCGGATATCCCGCGAGGGCATCGTTGACCCTAATTCCAATTACTGTTTCGGCGAGGGTGGTGCCGGTGCGTTCAGCGACGGAAAACTCTACACCCGCAGCAAGAAGCGCGGTTCGGTGGAGCGGATTCTCACCATTTTCCACCAACACGGCGCAAGCGACGACATTCTGATTGACGCTCACCCGCACATCGGCAGCGACAAACTGCCCAGAATCATAGAGAATATCCGCCACACAATTCTACGTTGCGGCGGAGAGGTTCATTTCAATTCCTGTGTAAATAAACTTGTCATAGAGCAAAACGAGGTGAGGGGAGTTGTGTGTGAAAATGGCGACGAATATCGCGGAGCGGTAATTCTTGCGACAGGCCATTCTGCACGCGACGTGTACCGAATGTTGCACGACAGCGGCGTAGAGTTAGAATCCAAGGGCATAGCGGTAGGAGTGCGTCTGGAACATCCTCAGCACATAATCGACGCCATTCAGTATCACAATCCCGGAGGGCGAGGCCAATATCTGCCTGCAGCAGAATATAATTTCGTCACTCAGGTGGACGGACGAGGGGTTTACTCCTTCTGCATGTGTCCTGGTGGTGTGGTGGTGCCGGCAACGAGTGAGCCCGGACTGCTTGTGGTTAATGGCATGTCGCCGTCGAGCCGCGGCACATACTGGGCAAATTCAGGCATGGTGGTGGAAATCCGTCCCGAAGACTTGCCAGCATCGCCTTCAGGAAATGATGTATTCAAGGTGATGGAGTTCCAGCAGGAACTGGAAAGAGAATGCTTCCGTCAAGCTGGGAACAGCCAAGTGGCAGGTGCTCAACGCATGAAATATTTTGTGGACGGATTGCCGTCACGACTAATTCCGCCGTCGTCCTATCTTGCCGGACTGCAACCGTCGAGATTAGACCAGTGGATGCCGCCGTTTATCAGAAAGCGGCTCCAGCAGGGATTCCGCAAATTCGGTGCCTCGGCACGCGGATTTCTTACTAACGATGCAATAGTGATAGGAGTTGAGACACGCACATCGTCGCCCGTCCGCGTACCACGCGACAACGAACTGCTCTGCCATATATCCGTCAAGGGGTTGTATCCCTGCGGCGAAGGCGCAGGCTATGCAGGCGGAATAGTTTCGTCGGCAATCGACGGCGAACGTTGCGCCGAATCCCTCGCCACGGTGCTGCAATAAACCCTAATGACCGAATACAGTTAAAGCAAAACGCGCCTTGCCATATCGGACAGGGCGCGTTATCATATAATGTTATCGTGGATTTTATTTAAGCAGATCCACTGAACGTTTCAGGAAACGGTCGAGCGCTTCGCCACGCAGCAATCCCGAACCGAGCAGAGCTATGTCGATAAGCTGTTTCACCACATCCTCGCCATTAGCGTAATTAGCGATGGATGCTTCGCGTTTCTGTTTGAGGTCTTTCACAACATTCTCCTTGCCTTCCACTTCGTTCTTCTTGTCTTCGGGCATCTCACCATCCTTGAACTGGTCACGGATTACCTTGATTTCGGCTTCAATCACGGCAATGTCCTTGTCGATAGGAGATATCTCGTCGCGAAGTGCCTCAACGGCCTTGTTCACCACATTCTCCACAACAGGGTGGGCAGTGTTGAGCGTGAAATTGTAGCTGTCGGGGAATTCACCGTAGAAGCTCATGCCGGGCTGGAACTGTGCCATTTCCTTCATTCGTCTCATATATTCGTTCTGGGTGATCACCACAGCCTGACTGTCGGGACTGAGGGCGGCGCAGTTCACAAAGAATTCGCTCTTTTCCAGTTTAGGCAGTTGCGACTTGAACACTTCGGTGGCAATGGTACGGTTGAATTCGCTTAACTCTTCATTCTTCGAGTCATCTTTCCTGATGAGGTTCTCTATCACATCCGAGTCCACGCGTACAAAGCGTGATTTTTCTATTTTCTGCTCAAGCATCCCGATGAATGGCGTGTCGAGCTGACCGTTCATGAGCAGAACATCGTATCCTTTTTCCTTGGCGGCATTGATGTGTGTGTACTGCACATCCTTATCGGTGGCATAGAGATAAACGAGGTTGCCGTCCTTATCGGTCTGATTAGCTTCAATGAGCGCCTTGTAGTCATCGAGTTTATAGAAATTGCCGTCAACATTCTCAACCAGGGCAAACTTCATAGCCGAGTCGCAGAATTTCTCATCGCTGAGCATTCCATACTCAATGAAAATCTTAATATCATTCCATTTCTGCTCAAACTCCTTGGCGTTGTTCTTTGCAATTTCCTCGAGGCGCGCAGCCACTTTCTTGGTGATATGCGCGGAAATCTTCTTCACGTCGCGGTCGCTCTGCAAATAGGAGCGGGAAACGTTAAGCGGAATGTTTGGGGAATCAATCACGCCCTGCAGGAGCATCAGGAAGTCGGGGACCACACCTTCCACGCTGTCGGTTACGAACACCTGATTGCAGTAAAGCTGAATGCGGTCTTTGCGGATGTCGAGATTGTTCTTTATCTTGGGGAAATATAGTATTCCTGTGAGAGTGAACGGGAAATCCACATTCAGGTGAATCCAGAACAAGGGGTCTTCCATACCCGGCTGTATGGCGTGATAGAACTTTATGTAATCTTCATCTGTCAGTTCCGACGGCTTGCGCGCCCACATCGGCTCCATGTCATTAATGACCTTGTCCTTGTCGGTATCAACGTATTTACCGTCCTTCCACTCCTGTTCTTTTCCGAAAACCACTGGTACAGGCAGGAATTTACAGTATTTGGCGAGCAGAGCCTGGATACGTGAAGTCTCCAGATACTCACTCTCGTCCTTGCTTATGTGAAGAATGACGTCTGTTCCACGTTCTGCCTTATCACAGTCAGTCATTTCAAACTCTGGAGAGCCGTTGCAACTCCAGCAGACCGGAGTGGCATCCTTCTGATAGGAGAGGGTACGGATTTCCACTTTCTCAGCAACCATAAATGCCGAGTAGAAGCCAAGTCCGAAATGACCGATAATGGCATTCGCGTTGTCCTTGTACTTATTGAGAAATTCATCGGCGCCTGAAAAGGCTATCTGGTTAATGTAGCGGTCCACTTCGTCCCCAGTCATGCCGATTCCATTGTCAGAAACCGTAAGAGTTCCTTCTTCCTTGTTGATCGAGATTCTAACCTTAAGGTCTTCAACGTTTCCGTCGAATTCGCCTTTTCCGGAAAGAGTGCGCAACTTTTGAGTAGCGTCCACGGCATTCGACACAAGTTCACGCAGGAAAATCTCGTGATCGCTGTATAAGTATTGTTTTATAACGGGGAAGATGTTGTTAGTCGTTACCCCAATTGTTCCTTTTTGCATAATATATCTGTTTTTAGTTTATTGATTTATTCTTTCCATGTTGAGACGGTTTCTCCATTTTCTATATCAATCACCATTGTGCCGCTGAGCTTGTCCTCATTCTTGAGAAGCAACTCGGAAAGCGGGTCTTCGATATAGGTCTGAATAGCACGGCGCAAAGGTCGTGCGCCATACTGACTGTCATAACCCTTGTCGGCGACGAATTTCCTGGCACGCTCAGTTATTTCAAGTGTGAATCCGAGCGAAGCAACACGCTTGTAGAACGATTCAAGCTCAATATCGATGATTTGCATAATCGCATCCTTGTCCAGAGTGCTGAACGTGATGATGTCGTCAACGCGGTTCAGGAATTCAGGCGAGAAACTGCGGTTAAGAGCCTTGCGAATCACTGAGTCGGAACGCTCTTTTGTTATTTCATTCGTATTGAATCCCACACCGGCGCCGAAGTCCTTCAACTCGCGCGTTCCAATGTTGGAAGTCATGATTATAAGGGTGTTCTTGAAATCCACCTCGCGCCCGAAGCTGTCGGTGAGGCAGCCTTCGTCGAGCACCTGGAGCATCATGTTGAACACGTCGGGATGCGCTTTCTCGATCTCATTAAGCAGAACCACGGAGTAGGGGTGGCGACGCACTTTTTCAGTAAGCTGACCGCCTTCTTCGTAACCCACATATCCCGGAGGCGCACCCACAAGACGTGACACGG
>JAGCVR010000081.1 GCA_017962285.1 Muribaculaceae bacterium
ATAATCGCCCATTCGTCCGCCACGGTAGCGCAGATTCTCCAGATAATAAGCATAGTCGCGCCAGGAATAGCGTCCGTTGAGAGTGGCGCGTGTCAGTGCATAGAGTGTTTCCACGAAAGTGGTGCAATCCAGCTCATCAACATTTATTGTAAGCAGTTCCACGTCGCCTTCGAGCGTGTGTGCCACATAAGGCGTGCCGAGCAATTCGTGCGCATAAAAGGAGACAAGCGCCCCCGGTGACGAAAGCCCGCTTTTCAATCCTTTTTGAAGTAGCTCGTTAATGCGGATTGTGTCCTGAGAACAGTGGAAGCGCATTTCGCGCATAGTGGCGCCATTTGCCACAACGCACGACAGAATCAAGGCTGATATAATGAGAAATCTTTTCATTGGCAGTTAATTTTCAGCAAAAATAACATAAAGTTTATATCAATGCAAACTGAGAGGAAGAAAAATTCTTTTAGAAGGGGAAGAGAAAGGGGTAGTAATCGGGCGGTGCCCGAGGAAGTAAAAAGTGAAGTAAACTCGCTGACGCTCGTGGAGACAGCACCGGAGGCGCGGGCAGGTCGAAGACCTGCCGCTGTGCTTAACACATTGTGCGAGACACGGCTTGCCGTGACCGCACTGTGTGATAAGAATGGCATAAGTCGGGAGGCACTTCGGAGATGTGCCGCAGTGGTATAAAACAAGGGCGCTCCCGCCATGTGAACGCCCTAAATTTTCTTAAAATCCTTAAGGTCGTTAAGGTCTTTAAAGTCCTTAACGACCAAAGACTAATTGCTCGTTAACTTGTTAACTCGTTTACTGCTTCATCACTGGCGGTCGGGGTGGCGCAAAGTGGTTAGATTCCTGAGGCAAAATACCGATTTTTAGGTATTTCGGGCGCATGCAGGACGCAGTAATTTTGCAAAAAAACAAATACATTCTAAAAAATGAGACATTTATTCATATTACTGCTTGCGTTCGCCATGACATTCTCCTTCACGTCACAAGCGGGCGACATCGCATCCAAAGAGAATGCCGGGACCGAGCATTCGCAGGAGCAAAAAGAGAGTACCGGCAAGAAACTGCTGAGCCGGCTCACAGTGGGCGGATACGGCGAAGCCGTGGCAAGCCGGATGTTCTACAGCAACAATTACAAGCGATACACCGATGCCGAACTCTACAAACACGCCAAGAGCTTCGGGCAGGTTGACCTTCCACACGTGGTGATTTTCCTCGGCTACGACTTCGGCAAAGGCTGGAGCATGGGTACCGAGATTGAATTCGAGCACGGCGGGACAGAAAGCGCCATCGAAATCGAGGAAGAGGAGACCGGCGAATACGAAAAAGAGATTGAACGAGGCGGAGAGGTGGCACTGGAACAATTCTGGATTCAGAAATCCTTCTCCCCTGCCGTGAACATCCGCGCCGGGCACATGGTGGTTCCCGTGGGCGGGACCAACTACGGCCACATGCCCACCGAGTTCTTCACAGTCTATCGTCCGGAGGGAGAGAACACCATTCTGCCGTGCACCTGGCACGAGACCGGTGTCAGTTTCTGGGGAATGGCGGGCGACTGGCGCTACGAGGCAATGTTCATAGCCGGACTCGACGCCGACCGGTTCAACAACAAGAACTGGATTCACGGCGGCAACGGCAGTCCCTATGAATTCAAGATGGCGACTGCCTGTGCCGGTGCCGCACGCATCGACAACTTCTCGGTCAAGGGCCTGAGACTCAGCCTGAGCGGCTACATCGGGAACAGCGCGAACAACACCCTCAATGCCACCAACAAATACGACGGGCTTCACGGCACGGTGGCGATAGGGGCGTTCGACTTCCTGTACCGCGGGCACAACATTGTGGCACGCGGCAACTTCGACTACGGCCATCTGAGCAATTCGCTGGAGATTTCCAAGGCGAACAAGGAGACACGCAAAGACTCTCCGTCGCCCAAGAACAACATTGCCGAAGCAGCAATCGCCGTGGGCATAGAGGCTGGATACGACATATTCGGACCCATCCGCAAACTTCACGACAAGGGGCAGCAGTTCTATCTGTTCGGCCGTTACGACTACTACGACTCCATGTTCAAGACCGTCCCAACAATGACCGATGAGGAAGAATGGGGCAGGCAGAAGGTAACCTTCGGGTTCAACTACTACCCCATCAAGCAGATAGTAATCAAGGGCGAATACAGCTGCCGTCTTTTCAAGAGCCAGTTCAACAACGAGCCGACCATAAGTCTGGCAGTCTGCTATGCGGGCATGTTCCACTTTTAGAGAGCAATCACATCAAACAGGAAAATATAATAAACAATAAAAACTAAAGGAATTATGAAAAATTTATTTTTTAAAACAATGCTCCTGATTTCAGCAGCATTCATGTTTACAGCATGTGGCAGTGATGAGCCGGACAACGGCGGCGATGTAATCGACAGCAACATCAAGGCCGCGCTCACGCAATATGTGAACGGCGTAGTGGTTCCCACCTACCGTTCTCTGGCAAACGAAGCCCTGGACCTGGCGGAAATAAGCGCCACGCTACGCAAGAACCCCACCCAGGAGAACCTGAACTTAGCCTGCGAAAAATGGATAAACGCACGTAAGTACTGGGAGCTGAGCGAAGCATTCCTCTATGGAGCCGCTGCCGACTACTACATCGACCCGCACATCGACTCCTGGCCGTTGAAGAAAAGCCTTCTTGACAATGTGCTCAACAATGCCGAACTTCTTGCCGAACTCGACGAAGACGGAGCCAGCGCCGACGGTTTCGCCTCACTGGGCTATGGAGTGCTTGGGTTCCATGCCATTGAATACGTTCTGTTCCGCGACGGCGCTCCACGCAATGTGACGGAAATCACCGAAGGAGAACTCATCTGGAACGCAGCTGTTGCCGAAGACCTCGCAATCCAGACGGTGCGTCTGGAAGCAGCATGGGCAGGGCTCGACAATGTTACCGCAGCAAAGAGAGGACTGCTTGAGGACGCCGAACTGGAACCAGGAACGAACTATGGCGAGCAGTTAATCAACGCCGGTCTGAGCGGCAATGTGAAATACAAGAAACAGATGGACGGCGTGGTGGAAGTGCTGCAGGGCGCAAGCGACATCAGCGACGAGGTGGGCAACACCAAAATTACCGACCCATGCAACTCAGGTAATGTGCTTGACGTGGAATCGTGGTACAGCTGGAACTCCATTGCCGACTTCACCGACAACATCCGCAGCGTGCGCAACGCTTACTACGGCAGCCTCGACGGTACTGTCAACAGCCGCTCCATTGCCGCCTATGTCAAAAAGAACTATCCTGCGCTGCACAGCAATCTGGTGGAGAAAATCGACAACGCGATTGCCGAAGTGTCGAACATGCCGGCTCCATTCCGCAACCACCTGACATTTGCCGAGAACCAGGCAGCGATTGATGCATGCAACGACCTGATGGGTGCCATCGATGACGTGATTACAAGGATTCAGTAAGCAGTCGCACCGAAACGATTAATGTATGACTCATAAACAGAATAATTCCGACATGGGAAAGAATATATTGAAAATAATGGCACTCCTTCCGCTCACTGCGTTTTTCGCCTGCAGCGACAATGGCGGGAACGACGTGCCTGAGCCGCAGGAACTTGCAGAAGAGTATTACACCGGCGGCAAACTGGGCACCACATTCAACACCACATCGAGTGCCTATGAACAATTCACCCCGGCGACAGAGAATCAGGGTCTCGTAGCCTCGTTCAAGCGCGGTGAGCGTCTGTTCGAAAGTCCGTTCGACTTGACCGAGGACCCGAACCACCCGTCGCGCGGACTCGGACCGCTCTGGATACGCGACAACTGCATCCATTGCCACCCGGGCTACGGGCACGGCTCTCGCCAGAAT
>JAGCVR010000082.1 GCA_017962285.1 Muribaculaceae bacterium
ACGACTCCAGTTATGGGGTACCATGGTAGTTCTTGAAGGGCTCAGCATAAACCGATAACGGAAAACCAACCACTTTATACTACAAATCCGTGTGGTTAATCGAGCCACACGGATTTGATTTTAAGATTGATATTCTCTGTTATCTTTCGTTATCTGACTTTCTCGCAGATACTATCCTTGGCGGTTGCTCTTGTAGAGGCGGATGATTTCGTTCACTTTCTCGCTAATCACTTTTGCAAGCGCCTGGTTCTTCAGTCCGATATTCGGTATTCCCAAGATGTCGCCCACAGCCGACGGAACTGAACCAGCCTCAATGTCGCCACTGTTGATTTCCGACAAAACGTATGTGAACAGATTAGAGAAATCATCATCGCTGACTTCATAGTTCCATTTCTTGGCATCTTCAATGCTCACCTTGCGAACTCCCTGATTTCCAGCGCAATCCACAGGGATAATCTCCACGTCGGGGAATGCCGCGGTGATCTTGTCGAGCTTGCCAATGTTGTCGCGGAACGAGCTCACCATGTGGTCGAGAGCAGTATATCTCCATGTGTTCTTTCCACGGTTCACACTGTTCTTGTAGCAGGTGAGGATATCGTTGTAAACCGGAACGATAGTAATTTTTTCCATTCCTTGTTCGCGGGCAGTCTTAATCACATCCTCGAGACGTCCTTCGCCAAAGAGCTCTGCGTCATAAATCAAGCCTGCGTTCTTCATGTTCAGCTGGCGGGTGACTGTAGTCTTTCCGCTTGCAGGAGGTCCCGTAACAATCACAAGGTCTTTTTTACCTGAACGCAGTGCTTTGTTCAGCATACGTTTGTAAATCTCATCCACCACAAACTGCTCAGCATCGGCATAGTCAAGCCAGTTGGGACCGGTGTAGCCCAGCGGGCGAAACATGTTGCGCACATCATCGGGATTGAGTTTGTTTCTGGCTGAGCCCAAATATTTATCGGCAAGTTGGTTGATGCGTGGAATGGCCCACATCAGTGCGTCTTCCTTGATTATCTGCGGCTGGGGCGATTCAATTGTATACAGGGCAGGGTTGCGGTTCACACGGTTATGACGGCGTATGTCCATGAGCTTCTCCTCTGCGCTGTAGGAATCGCTCGGCAGCTGATAATAAGCGTTTCCTTTAGGATCTTCCTTGAAAAGCATCAGCGATTCTTCTCCCAAATCAACGAATTTCACCCATCCGCGAGGCGAAAGGTTATAAGCCTTGTCTCCAAGCACGGCGTTCACGAGGCAGTTTGTGTCCCACATTCGCTGACCAGTGTCGCAGGTGTAGTAGGTATAGACGGATTTTATTGGGTTCACCTCGGTATATGACAGGTCCACGAGAACGTCTGCCGGCGGATAGTCGATCTGGTCGCCAACGTTGCTGGGCGACATTATCAGATCCACATTCTTGGGGAATTTATCGTAGAATATAGCCGACTGCTTCGATGCGGCACGCATATTATAGCCACAAAGACTGTCGCCTGCCTCGAAACGACCCGACTGAATATAGACTGATTTAACTTTCTTCCCGAACAAGTCCAGTCCGCTCAGCGAAGAATACTCATCCGGTCCTGACTCAAACAGCTGTGCAAGTGAAGTAACAAAACCAATAGCCACAACAACCACCGACTTATCTTCAGCCTGACTAAGCAGCTGGCGATAGAGCTTGTAACCGTCGGGGCAGTTCGACACGTCTTGAGTACGCTTGAAAAGCGGCGCTCCCTGTTCGTTCTTGAGATCACAGATGCCGTTGTAGGGGATGAAGCAGCGCGGGTTCTTCACGCCATTACGCTCCAGACCGATTGGGATGTTGGGATGCCCGTAATAGGTGTTGAAAATATCCACCACCTGGGCATTTTTTTCTCCCTCACGGTCCACAACCACACCCTTCAGGTCCACAAGACCATCGTCGATGTAGTGATTAAGCATCATCAGGGCAAACAAATCGTCGGTTGAACTGCCAAAGTCAGAGTCCAGAATCATGGTAATGGGCTGTGTGGTATGTGAACTTGCGACAGGACTGCTCACAACTGCATTTTGGGTCTTGCAGGAACTGAGTCCACTCATTATAGCAAGCATCGCCAACGATACATAACAAATGGATTTAAAACGTAAATTCCTCATAGTCTTTTATATTTGTATTATTAATTATTGTTCTCGGTTCTTGATTTTTTCAAAGTTATAATAAATTTTTCTTATAGCGAAATTTTTAGTTGATGATTTTCATCGGTTGTTTTCATTAATAAACCGGAAATCACTAATTTTGCATATCAATGTCAGAAACAAGAAAAATAGAACTGCTCGCTCCCGCGCGTGATGCCGCCACTGCCATAGAAGCGATTAGACATGGCGCCGATGCGGTGTATATGGGCGCCACATCCCATGGTGCGCGGGCCTTGGCTGTAAACACACTCGACGATATCCGCCGCGTAACCGAGTATGCCCACCAGTTTCTGGCAAAGGTTTACGTCACCGTCAACACTCTTGTCTATGACAGCGAGATTGCGCAGGTGGAAAAACTCGTTCACGGACTTTACGATGCTCATGTGGACGCGCTGATTGTGCAGGACATGTCGCTTCTGCGAATGAATCTGCCGCCCATAGCCCTCCACGCGAGCACTCAGTGCGACATCCGCACTCCGGAAAAAGCCCGCTTCCTGCAGGATGTGGGATTCTCGCAACTGGTGCTGGCGCGTGAGCTTACTCTGAATGAGATTGCCGATATCCGCCGGAGCACATCGGTGCCTCTCGAAGCTTTCGTACATGGTGCGCTGTGCGTCAGCTACAGCGGACGTTGCCAGGTGAGCCAGGCGCTGCATCACCGCAGCGCAAACCGCGGCGAATGTGCCCAAGTGTGCCGCTATGCCTACGACTTGTGCGACGAGACAGGGAACGTCCTTCTTGCCAACCGCCATCTGCTTTCGCTTCGCGACCTTAACCAAAGCGACAATCTGGAACAGATGATCTATGCCGGCATATCTTCGTTCAAAATCGAAGGTAGACTTAAGGACGTGGCTTACGTGAAAAACGTTGTTGCGCACTACCACAAGCGACTCAACGAAATCATTGCATCGCGACCCGGCTTGACCCGCGCCTCGGCAGGACAGTGCGAATTCTCGTTCACACCATCCCTGAATTGCAGTTTCAACCGTGGATTCACGCACTATTTTCTCGACGGGCGCAATCCGGAAAATGGCACCGCGATGGCATCAACCATAACGCCGAAGTCTCTGGGCGAGTACATAGGCAAACTTCTGAGGATTGAGGGCAACGCTCTGACCATCGGCACCGAAACGGCGCTGCACAACGGCGACGGCTTGTTGTTTCACGATGGCGACACGGTGACAGGCGCGCGAGTGAACGTTGCTGAGGGAAACAGGGTGAGGCTGAGAAACCGGCTTGATCTGAAGCCCGGAGCCGATGTATGGCGGAATTTCAACAAGGAATTTGAGGACACCCTCGCCACCGACACGGCAGTCCGCACACTTTCCGTTAATGCCAACCTGAACTACGACGGTTCTTCGCTACGCCTCACGCTTGCCGATGAAACCGGCATAAGCGCATCGGTTGAGACCGATATCGTTCTGCAGAAAGCCCACAAGGAACAGACCATGCGCCAAAGCGAGGAACTCGCCAAACTGGGCGGCACAGTGTTTTCACTCAGTTCTGCAAGTGTGGTGGGAGAGTGGTTCATTCCCATGTCGGTATTGGCACGAATGAGGCGGGAATGTGTGGTTAATCTCATCAATGCCAAAAAGACGAATTATACCGTGGATGTCCGCCTTGCCGAAGACAAAGACGCAATCTATCCGGCAGAAAAACTCCTCAGCGCCGACAATGTAGCGAACTCCCTTGCAGCCGATTTCTACCGCAGTCATGGTGTAACCCGGTTTGAGCCTGCCATGGAAGTGGACAAGTCCGACATTACAGGGAAGACTGTGATGCACACAAGCTACTGCCTGCGTCGCGAACTCGGCGCGTGCCTTAAAACCGATAATGCCA
>JAGCVR010000083.1 GCA_017962285.1 Muribaculaceae bacterium
CTCGTGCTCTTGCTGAGTTCCAGCGTGGTCTTTCCGTTCACCTGAGTGCCATTGGTGGCGGTAGGTTCTGTGCCGTTGGTGGTATAAACAATGGTGGCATCGGTATAGCTTGCTGCTATTGACACCGACAGCGTGTTTTCCTCATATTCTCCCGATGCCTTGTCGATCCAAACGCGCGGATTATACACCGAGCTGATGTAGGTTGACGTAAGGTCGGTGGCGGTTCCGTCGCTGAACATATAGAACATGTCATGCCCCACTCCAGTAATATCGCTCGTCTGAGGTCCGTCATTGCCTTCGGTAATAATGCAATTCAGGGTGTAACCGCTGTTTTTCTTCGTAAATGTCTTGTAGCTCCAGTCAAGTCCGCCCACGCCCTTGGAGTTGTTAAGCCGCGTGCCTGGCCATGTGGCGGTAAGAATGCCGTCATCGTCCCATGCGTAGAGATATGGATTGCTGCCGCGCACATAGATGGTGATATCGTTAGTCTCAGTGTCGGTGATTATATAACTGTAAACCTTCAGTTGCTGAACCACGCCGCCGGAAAGGATACCCACCTTGAGAGTGGTTGTTTCCGTAAAGGTGAACTGTGTTGAAGTAGTCAGCTGTTCACTGCTTGCCGTGGGGGTAGTGCCGTCGGTGGTGTAAACCACCACGTCGCCTGCCACGCTTGGACGCACATTCACAGTGACGCTGCCCACATAGTTTCCGCTGGCCTTGTCCA
The DNA here is from genome assembly GCA_017962285.1 of Muribaculaceae bacterium. Lineage (GTDB taxonomy): Bacteria > Bacteroidota > Bacteroidia > Bacteroidales > Muribaculaceae > Sodaliphilus. The sequence continues at coordinate 725 of JAGCVR010000083.1, forward strand.
CAACCACTGTGCCGGTGGGAAGCGGAGTCTTGTCGGGAAGGGTCCATGGCTCCACACCGTCGCGTTTGCTCACACAGTAGCGGAAGTTGTCGCCGTTCCACACGTCATAGTAGCCGTCGGGGCAACCCATGTCCTTGTCGGGACCGAGCTCAATGCACACCTCAGCCTTTTCACCGCGAATCCAGAACGTGATACCTCCGTTGCGCTGCTCCACGTTGTCAATGGGGCTTGTATTGGTCACTCCGGCATAGCGGCGGCCACGGATACAGGCACGGATAGCGTCTTTGTAGCTGGCATTGTCATAGTGCGGCTTAAGGATGCAAGGTGTGCCGGGCATCGCCAGGATAAATGCGTTGGCAGCTGCTATGTTGTTGCTTATTTTGCCGTCGCCGCGATAGGTATCGTGGTTGTCAACGAACGTAACGGCATAGCGTCGGTAATTGCCGTCGGCGGCAAGGCCGGCATTGTTCAGCGAACCCCAGCTGCCGTTGTTGAATGCATCGTTCATCCTGAACTTAAGGGCAAAATCGAATGCCGCGCTCTGATATGCGCCGTCGGCATAGGTGCCGCGAATCCACTGGGTGGTCAGCGTAAAGTCGTCATAGTATTCTCCCACTGAGAACAGTGGGGCTGCGCTCAGGTTATATTCTGCCACATAGCTGGGACTGAAGCCCTTCACCATGTCGTAGCGGAAACCTATGTAGCCCAGTTCTTCCTGAAGGAAGTTCAGATAGGTCTTGATGTTCTCGCGAACCTTAGCGTTGGTATGGTCAAGATCGCGTGATCCGTCGAAGTTGTCGCCGGTGTCGGCGGCTCCAGTGGTATGGTATCCGTTGTAGTTGCACTCGTCGTTGTTGCAGATTCCGCTGTAATTGGTGTTATCCCAAGTGATAGAGTATCTCTTACCCGTGGTCTGTGAAGTGAATGTCTCCGGTGGGAAATAGCACCAGCCCTGATAACCGTTCTTGTGGTTAACCACCACATCTTCTATGATGCCCGTGCCACGGGCCTTGTAGGTGGCTATCATGTTTTTCAGCTGCGACAGCGTACCGAAGCAACTGTTGTGGTTAAACCACCAGCAAGGGTTGTAGCCCATCTGCTGCGAGTTCTGACCGTCGGCGCTCTGACCGCTCTGCGGCACCCAGATCAACTCGAAATAAGTGGCATAGTCATCCACATTGTTGGTCATTGCGGTCCACGTTGTCGTGGTGTAGTCGTCCCAGGAGAAGCCCTGCATCATCACACCGCCGTAATTACTGGGCCAGCCCTGTCCCACAGCCAGAAATGGCAGCATTGCAACAAGTGCAAATAAAAACTTTTTCATATATATGTTTCGTTTTTTTGTATTAATTTTCAGGCTTTAATACCAGAGTCAAGGGAAAAACCGCCTTCAACTCCAATTTCCACAAAAATACTAACTCTCCTTTTCATTACACATTATAAATATATTATAATATAAAAAAATCAGTGCAAACGTTTGCACCGCAACACCACCCCCGACCTGGCTCTCATTAATTGATTTTGCAACCGCCTCAACAATTACTGCGACTTCCGCAAAAACAAGAAAGCCGATCCTTCGTGGACCGGCTTTCTCAGATTATCTTGGAGAGTCACTCTCGCTTATTCGATAAAGTAGTTGGCGTCACCATCGCACCAAGCGCGGAGCTGAATCTTGTAGTGTCCGGCTGTTGCAGGGATGTTGTCACCATCCTGGCACAAACCGTTGGCACCGTCAAGACCCCAGTTGATAGCCCAACCGTGGTCAGCACGGAACTTGAACTCACCGTCGGTGAGGTCGCCTTCCCATTCCCACATACCAGAATTCTCATTGTAAACCATTTCGTACTCAGTGCCCCAGTTGGTATCGCCATTGATTGCGCTTCCAATCATGGTAATCACGCTGATTGGAGTGAGTTTGCCAATCATGGTACCCAGGTCAACCTCGATCATGTAGTAACCAGTCTGAGGTGCAGGAACATTCGGGCCACCAGTATCACCAAGGATAAAGGTGTTGGGCTCGCTGCCTTCGCTCACATATTCCCAGTCGCCGGACCAGTCACCCTCGTTCGGACGGAACTTGAACTCACCATTGAGCCAAGCAAATCCACGATACTGACCATTATTGTCCTTGCAACGCATAGGAATTACACTGCTCCAACCGGTATTCACACCAACTTCATAAATGTACTCGGTGAAGTTAAGTGGTTCAATGCTGAATTCACCAGTCATGAAGTTAACCGTGATGCGGATAACCTTAGCAGGATAATCAGCGGGGCTGAACTTGAATGCGAAGGCCTCAACGTCGTTCATGCCGATAGTAACCTTACCCGACAGACCGTTTTCGCCATTCACCTCGTAACCAACAAATTCGCCGTCCCAGAAGTTTTCGCGCTCAAGGGCACTCTGACCAAAGATCTTGAACCAGTTGTCGGCAGGTTCGCCATTTTCCTCTGTGATAGGCACAACCACTGAGAATACAGGATTCTCGTATGGATCCATGCCACCGTTGCTCAGAGGATAGCTTGTGTCGCCACCAGCCCAGCCGTTGCTTGTTCCGATGTAGTAGTAAGCACTTTCAATAACCGGAGCATCGGGCTTAACTTTAAACACCATAGGATCCTTGCCACGGAGACGGGTTGCGCTGTTGCCATCGCCAACTATTGCCTCCACATAGGCCTCGATATCACGAGCCACCGGTTCGCGTCCATACATACTGAGAACCAAAGCCTCAAGTTCGGCACGATCCACAGTACCATCCGCGTCGATGGGAAGAATGGTACCGCCAATTATCAGGCGATAAATTACATTGCTGAAATCTGCGCTCGTCTGAGCAACAGAAACATCTGCCACTTTCACACGCGTAACTTCAGGATCGAGTTCAGCATAGTCGATCACGCCTGAAACAGGCGCAAAAGTCAAGCCACCCACAGTTACCTGAGCCGGTGCATCATTCGTATTCTGCGACAGCCAGTCGCCGAAGTCCTCGTTACACGAAGTGAGAGCGAGTGCGGCAAAGGCTATCATCAAATATGATTTTATCTTCATCATTTTCTTAAAAATTTTAGCGTTTCACTTATTGTACTGCCACCACACGGTAGAAACCTGTGATGTCATCGAGATAGATAGCCCACTTACCGGCTTCAATACCTATGTTCTTGCCACCATTGGTTGCAAATCCGTAGGCATTCAGTTCGCCGTCTTCTGAACCATAGCCCCAGTTGGTGCCCCAGTCGTGGTTTGCACGCATCTTGAACTGTGTGGTTTGGTCTACGGAGATTACTGTGGTCCACATGTGATTGTTTTCACCTGCACCTGCAGCTGGTATCATGTCGATATCAGTCTCCCAGTCGTCGTTCAAGCCAATCACGCTCACTGTGCTGTAAGCGCTTGAGGAAACTTCAAGTTTCTCGAACGATACCACCTTCTCTTCCTTGGTGTCGAACTCAAGACGATAGAAGCCAGGACCATCGGTTGCTTCAATGTTTCCACTGCCACCGTCGTTGTAAGCGAATTCACCGCCAGTCATACCTACCTGTACGTTCCAGTCGCCAAGAGTCTGAATTATCTTGAAGCCTGCACCGTCATAGAGGTAAACAGTTGCTGCGATGTGACCGGTTCCGTCGGCTGCATACTCATATTCCTTCATCAGAGGAATTGGGAAGCAAGCCCATTTTCCGCTTTCATCCTTTGAATTATTCCAAGAGCCGTCGCCGATACATGCACCGATGAGCCACCAGTAGATAGGTTCTTCGTCAACCATCGGCACGAAGTAAGGAAGAACGGTGAGTTTCTGCCAGTTCGAATAAACGCGGTTTTCACCTTCCACATCATCGGCGAGCTGAGCTGTCATGCGGATCCACAATGGCATTTCCTCGGCAACGAAGTCGGCTTCATTCTCGATGTTCTTCATTTCCAATATTGCCTTGTTGATTTCAGCTGCTGTCACTTGATAAGTGATGTCGGTTGTGGTTGGCTCCAACTGATGGATTTCTCCTTCAGAAGCATTCTCAACGAGTGCTATCTGAGCACCCATGGTAACCTGAACAGGTGCGCCATAGTCGGGGCGCGACGCTGCTTTTAGCTCTATTACGTTGCTGTTCTCGAGGTCAATCGTCACGCCGCTCATTGCCGGAGCATAAAGCTCAAAGCCGTCGGGCGTACGAAGTACCGGGTTGTCGTCACGGTCGGTTTCACAAGCTGTGAACAAACCTAAACCCAAGAGCAACATAGCCATTATTTTAATTTTCTTCATAATTATTCTCTGTTTTAAATGTTTCTTTTAAGTTCAAAAACATTAATTGTTTATCTCAAGTTCGGGTTTGCGATGATATCCGTGCTTGGAATCGGGAATGTGTTCTGGTCGGCACTGAACTGTGCGCCTTCGTATGTTCCACCCATCCATTGCCACTTATACTGACTCTGGCCACCATAGAGACCGAAACGGATAAGGTCCATGCGGCGACGTCCTTCCCAACCGAACTCACGCGACCACTCGTCGATAATCTGGTTCAGGTTGAAGTTGGCGAGGTCGCTGTTGGCGTTTGCACGGTTGCGGAGTTCCTTAATCTTATCCAGACCATCGGCTGAGCAAGAACCGCCGTTAAGACGTGCGTCAGCCTCGGCGTAAGTCAGGTAAGCTTCAGCAAGGCGAAGCACCGGGATGTCGTTGTCGGGGAATTCTCCACTTGGGTCGCTGGTTGCGCCACCGTCGCTGCGTACACCAATGAATTTGATGTAGGCATGACCGTTCTTATAGGCACTTTCATCGGTGATGTCGAGAGTGTGTCCCTTTGTGTAGAACAAAGCACGGTCGTCGCCAGCCGAAAGAGTAAGGTCGAACGGAGTTCCTGCAGGAGCGTCGTTGTTGGGGAAGAACTTCTGCACGAATTGTGGACGTGCGTGGTTACCTGCCCAGTTCTGACTCGAACCGCAAGGATAATCGGCATCAAGGTCACCATCCTTCATAGCGCAGATGAAGAACAAGCCGCAACCATAGGAGCGGGTTGCCTGACCGTCTTGGAGAACGGGGAAGATGTTTTCGTTCTGAGCGCCATTCTCGTTGTTGTCGCCCATGAAGAGCATCTGATAAGCGCTCCACTGGTTCCTACCGGTCTTGTGAAGTGAGTAACCGCTCTTCATAGTCTTGTCGGCATAAGTCTTGGCATCGGCCCAGCGTTCTGTTCCGGTGTAAACCTTAGCATTGAGATACAGGCGGGCAAGCATGAGCAATGCGGCAGCCTTGTCAACGCGGCCGTAAGTATTGGTGCGGGCGTCGGCAAGAACTTCGTTGCTTTCTTCTTCTCCTGCAATCTGCTTGAGCTCAGTTTCAATCCATATAAACATGTCGGCACGGCTGCGTTTCACGGCAAGCTCGGTGCTGATGTGGTCGATGAATGCTATGTCACCAAAGAGGTCCATCACCTGATAGTATGTGTAGGCACGCAGGAAACGAACTTCTGCACGCTGGCGCAGAGTATATTCGTCGGTAGCCTCCACTGTCTGGTCGAGGAAGAAGTTGGCAAGTGTTATTCCAAAGTACGCACGGTCGTAGAACATGCGGAGCATTGGGTGAGTGTCACCACACATGTTGTGGTCGAACTCGGGGATACCGGCGTCGCCCCACACGCAGTGAGCCTCGTCGGTTGTCAGTTCGTTGGAGTTCCAGAGCTGGCGGAGAAGTCCGCTCTGACCACCACCGCCGTCAGTTGAATAAGTGTCGGGGTTTGAGTCCCAGCTCTGACCAGTAACGCCAAAGTTGGCATAAACGCGGTTGAACACTGCGTCCTGGTCGAATTCAGAGTTCTGCTGAGGGTTGATGTTCTCAACATGGATGTCGTTGATACACGACGTCGTGCCGAGAGCGAATATCGCAATCACTGCAGCAGTTAATATCTTGTTTAATTTCATAGTTTCTTTATCCTTTTAAAGTTATTAGAAATTCAAGTTAAGTCCCACTATTGCAGTGAATGGACGAGGATAAATATTGTTGTCGATACCACCGGTGTGTTCAGGATCGATTCCGCTGTACTTGGTCCAAGTGTAGATGTTCTGTGCAGTAGCATAGATACGTCCGCTCAGACGAGAGTTGAACAGCTTGTCGAACGAATAACCGAGTGTAATGTTGTCGAGTTTGAGGTAAGAAGCGTTCTCTACGAAGAGGTCGCTCTGCCATGCATAGATACCTGGGTTGGTGAAACCGAGGGCAACTGTTTCGGGAAGCATGTTCGAGATGTAACCGAGTGTGCTGTAAATACCAGCCTTACCCGAGTTGAGCTTGTTGCTCAGGTTGTTGTTGTAAACATAGTTGCCAAGAGCCACGCGTGCGCTGAAACCGAGGTCCCAGTTCTTCCACACGAGTTTGCTGCTCAAGCCCATGGTTACATCTGGAGATGCCTTGTAGTAGAAGTAGCGGTCGTCACTGTTCACCACGCCGTCGCCGTTGCGGTCAACATAGGTGTTGGGGATTGCGCGTCCGTTCTGGTCGTAGCACTGCTGGAACACATAGAATGCGCTCGAGTTGTAACCGGTCTGATATGCCATCACTGTAGAACCTGTACCACCGGAGATTCCTCCGCGTTCGATGAGGTCACCAACCAGCTCGTCGATCTTGTTCTTGTTGTAGGTCACGTTGTAGTTGATTTCCCATGCCCAGTCGCGGGTCTTGATAGGACGAACTGTCAAAGCACCTTCAACACCGGTGTTGTGGAGTTCACCCACGTTCGCCATGATACGGTTCTTAAAGTTGCTACCTGCAGCCACTGTCACCTCGTTCAAGAGGTCGGTGGTCTTGCGATAGTACCAGTCAAAGTTCACAACGATGCGGTCGTTGAGGAATGCGAGGTCGAAACCGGCATTGTAAGTTGTGGTCTTTTCCCAAGTCTTGTCGGCATTGTATGCATCGGGACGGGAAGTTCTGCCATCACCCTCAGCTCCATAGTATGCGTGGTCATTGTTTGGAGTGAATGTCGGCAGATAAGTGTAGTCGCCGATACCTTCCTGCTGACCTGTGATACCCCAGCCCAAACGGATCTTGGCATCGTTTACAGCCTGAACATCGCGCAGGAAGCTTTCGCCCTTAATACGCCATGCGAGAGCTGCAGATGGGAAGTAACCCCATTGTTTGTTGTTGTCGTTCTTCCAGTTGAAGCGCGAGCTGCCGTCGGCACGGATTGTGGCTGTCAAGAGGAAGCGGTTGTCGAACGAGTAGTTCAAACGTCCGAAGAACGAAACCAGGTAGTTTTCGGTCTTATATCTGGTTTCAGACTCAGGATTGTTGATCATCTCACCGCCATGAATAGTGTTGCTCAGCTGATAAGTTCCGTAGCCGTACCAGTCTGTGGACTGATGATAGTGGCTCCACTCGTAACCACCCATGATGTCGAAGTGGTGCTTGTCGGTGAAGTCTTTCATATACTGGGCATAGGTCGAAAGCTGCAAGGTGTAGTTGTTAGCCTTGTTCCATCCGGTCCAGCCGAAGTAGTTGTTGCTGAAAGAATACGGAGTGATGTCGTTGTTGCTGCGACCACTGTAGAGGTTGGTTGCACCTGTCACGTGAAGAGTAAGGTCTTCGAAACCGTGGATGCGATAGTCGAGGTCGATGCTGCCGGTGAACGTACCGTTGCGGGAGCGGTTGTTCTGCTGCTCAAGCATTGCCACGGGGTTGCCCGGAGTCTGGGCGCGGCTCTGCCATTCCCAGTCGGGAGCGCCTTCGATATTAGCCTTCTGATACCACTGAGTGTAACCGTCGAAGTAGTTGTTGAACACATCGTTGTTGGCCTTAACGGGCTTAGTGGGGTCATAATACAAAGCGTTGCCCACAGCACCTTCGTCAGCAATGTGCATGCGAGCAATCATACCCTTGGCGTTCAAGTTCACTTTCAGGTGATCGTTGAGCAGACTCGGCGACAGATTCACACCGATGGTGTAGCGCTTGAAGTCACTGCCCTTGAGGATACCCTGCTGGTCGGTGTAACCGAACGACAGACGATACGGCAGAATCAGGTTGCCGAGCTTGCCGCCTGTAACGCTCAGGTTGTGGTCGTGGCTTACAGCAGTGCGGTACACTTCTTTCTGCCAGTCGGTGTCGGCAAAGTGCTGAACGCCGTCATTGTCATACCAACCGAGAGCGCGGTAAGCGTCGCTGTCCTCTCCGTAAAGGTTCGTCACCAGATTGATGAAACCGGCTGCGTTGTAGGGCTTGAGAAGGTCCTTCTTCATGCTCACGCTCACATTGCCGTTGTAGCTGACCTTAACGTCGGATCCTGCTTTTCCTTTCTTAGTGGTGATAATCACAACGCCATTCGATGCACGGCTACCGTAGATTGCCGTGGCACTTGCGTCTTTCAGTACGGTGAATGTCTCGATGTCGTTAGGGTTAACCATTGCGAGGGGGTTCATACCACCCTGCATGTCACCGTAGCCGTCCATGAGCAGTCCGTCGATTACGATAAGTGGATTGTTGCTTGCATTCAGCGAAGATCCTCCACGAATCTTAATCTCGGTATTAGCACCAGGTTTACCACTGTAAGTTGTTACATTCACACCGGCAACCTTACCAGCGAGCATGTCTTGAGCATTGGTGTTCAAACCATGGTTCTGACTGTCGGGGGTGAGTGCCGTAACTGCTCCAGTCAAGTCGCTCTTCTTTGCGCGGCCGTAACCAATCACCACCACTTCATCAAGAAGTTGCTGGTCGTCCTGGAGAGTAACAACCAAATTTGGGGCTGCCGCAACTGTCTGTTCAGCATAGCCCACCGAACTAATGAGGAGCTGGGCTCCCGCTGCCACATTCGAGAGCGTGAAGTTGCCGTCAAAGTCGGTAACAGTACCGGCCTGAGTGCCAACAACACGAACTGATGCGCCAATCACGGGCTCGCCTGTAGCATCCTTAACCAATCCTTGCACAGTAATCTGTGCATAAGCTCCAAAAGAGAATAACACGCCCACACTTAGGGCAAGTATCCTGAATGGAACCTTGAGGGGTACGGGCTGCATCCTTTCGTTTTTAATTAATTTTTAAAATTACTTTAATCGGTTATGTATTAGTCTTTTACCATTTTCAGGGTTAGTTTTCAACCATGCATTTTTTTACAAGATGCAAATTTAAGCGCAAACACGCATCATTCCAAACATTTTTAAACCTTTTTTTTAAAGAAAATAGTGCAAACGTTTGCACATTATTTTTTTATTTTATACTTTTGCCTCTGCCAAACACACAGAAGTACTATGGAGAAGTTCTCTATCACAATGAAAGACATCGCGCAGGAATTTGGAGTCTCTGTCGCCACCGTTTCCCGAGCACTTGCCGGCAGCCCACACATCAGCAAAGCCAGGCGGGAGCAAATTCAGAATTTCGCGCGGGAACATAATTTTTTCCCTAATGCCATCGCAACTCAGCTCAGGCAAAGCCACACCACTCCCTCGAAAGTGATTGGAGTGATTGTTCCGCAGTTCACACACTACTACTTTTCCACAATCCTCAACGGCATTGAGCAGGAATCATCAAAACGCGGTTATAGGATAATTGTGGCTCAAAGCGACGAGCAATACGAGCGCGAAGTGAAAATCTGCGAATCGTTTCACCAGAATAAAGTATGCGGAATTATTGTCTCTCAAGCCAAAGACACCACAAATTACGCTCATTTCCAGCAACTCATTGACGCCGGAATTCCACTTGTGTTCTACGACCGCATCTGCGCCGGAATCAACGCCAGCCGCGTAGTGGTTGACGACTACATGGGAACATTCAACGCCGTTTCGCACCTGATTGAATCGGGATGCAGGAACATCGCGTTTTTCGGCACTACAATGAACATTGAAATATCAAAGAACCGGCTGAACGGCTATAAAGACGCCATTTATCAGCATGGGCTGAAGGTGAACGACGACTTCGTGATTCAGTGCGACAACAGGCAGGATGCCGAAAGGCTCACGCCATCATTGCTCAAGAAGAAAAACCGCCCCGACGCCTTTATCGCCGTAAACGATGAAACGGCAATAGGAATACTTTATGCCACAAAAAAAGCCGGACTCAGGATTCCACAAGACGTCGCCATCTGCGGATTCACAAATTCCGACTCAGCCACAGCCTGCGACCCCATGCTCACCACCGTGGAGCAACGTGGAGTGGAAGTGGGTAAAGAGGCAGCCGACATACTCATCAACTTTGTGGAAGGACAGGTTCCCAAGAATCAGGTGGTGAAACGCATCGTCAAGACGCGTCTCATCTTGAGGGATACCACAAAACCTTTACTCGCATAAGGAACACGCCTCACACTTACATCACAAATTATTAAGATAGGGAAATTCAATATAAAAAAATGGAAAAATTAAAATCTCTTTTTTTAATAGGATTTTTAGCCATCGGCGCCACTTGGCTCGCAGGATGCTCCGACTCACTCGTTGAGCCCGACGACCCGTGGGAAGCTCCGGCAAAAGCCGTGGCGAGCGAATCGCTCACGCTAAACACAGCGTCGGGCGACCAGCACGACTGCACCATTTCCGAGAGCAATGGGGTCTATACCATCACCACCACCGGCTCCGATCCCTACTTCAGAACCACGCGACTGGCAAGGACAAAAACATTTCCGGCTTCATATACAGTACTCGAGCTTGAATATCAGGCAGAATCGAACATAAACTACTTTAAGCTGTACTTCTGCCCACCCGAAGCCGAATCAACGGCATCGACAGTACAAACGCTCAAGAGTTCCTCTGAGTGGAAAACCGTAACAATCGACATCGCCAAATATCGCGACGATTATGGCTGGGCAAACTCCACTTTCAGCTTTTTCTCGAGCAACAGATGGTACATACGCTTCAATGTTACCGGAGTTGTGGGTAACGTGATAAAAATCCGGAATCTCACGATTCGTGAAAAAACCGAAGAAGAGGCTGCAAGCGAAACTGAAAACAGCAATTTCGCAAGCAGCAAGCAGGCTTTCGCTGAGCATATCAATTCCTACCTCAATGCCACATATTCCTCCCAAGTCCAGAAAGTGGAGGTTACCGCCGACGAGGTGGTGGTCAGAGGCATCACCAGTGGTTCGGGGCGCTTTGCCCTGGCTGAAATCACGCCCTATGAGAATGTGACCGAATTCGAGACATTCCCCCACCTCACCGCCATTCGCAGTCCACAGTTCTCGATAAGACTTCCGCGATATGTGGAGCGCGACGGATTCAACTACGACCGTCTTCTCTCGAAATGGGCGATTGTGAGCCTCGACAACGAGCAGCAGACACTTGCATCACATGCACGATATGCCGATGATGTTGCCCCAATTCGTACTCCCATGAGTTTCAGACCGAAGAACAAAAAAGGCGTTCTCGGCTATCCCACCCATACTACGCCCAACGGCGTCCGCGACCTGACGGCACTCAACTGCGGTATCGCCGCCAATGGTTTCCATCTCGACGAGTGGCTCATGACACGCCCCCTATCCACAACCGCCGGCACCAGCAATCCCTATTACCCCGCGGAAGAATACTCCTATGGCGGAAAAACCTACTATATCAGCGGCATGAAAATACGCGAGTTCGACGACCTGATTACAAATTACTGCGCACAGGGAATGCAGGTGATCATGTACGTTCAGATTTGGACCAATTCCACCTACGATGACTATATCAAACCCATCATCATACACCCCGAGTGCAACGGCGGGCATCAGCTCATGCCGAACACCACATCACCGGAGGCCATCAACGCCTATGCCGCCATCATGACTTTCCTCGCCGAGCGATACTCGCGCTCCGATGCCATGAGAGTGCACCACTGGATTGCCCATAACGAGGTGAACGCCCCTGAACTGTGGTGCAACATGGGCACCGACCAGCCGGAACTCTACTTTACCGACACCTACATGAAGTCGATGCGGCTTATTTACAACATTACCCGACAATACGACCAGAACGCCGCCACAATGACCTGCTTCGAGCATAACTGGGGCACCGCCACAAACAACGACGCATCCTACGCGGCTTCTTCAATCCTGAACAACATCAACCGCTACTGCGATGCCGAAGGCGACTTCTGGTGGGGACTCGGACATCACCCCTATCCATACAACCTGAGTGTGTCCAGATTCTGGGACGCCTCAATATCTAACTCCGATGCAAACCATGTCAATTTCACTCAGTCCACTCCTCAGGTAACCTTCTACAATCTGGAGGTGCTTCAGGACTGGGCGATGCAGACACGGAACATGTATAAGGGTACTACCAAGCGTGTCATATATCTCTGCGAGCAGGGGATCAACACCGCCGACTACAGCAGCAGCGAACTCGAAAACCAGGCTGCCGCCGTGTGCTGGCTGTGGAAAAAAGTGAATGCGCTTTCGGCTATCGACGGCATCACGTATTATGCATGGCAAGACAACGATGGCGACGGAGCGCTGAACCTGGGACTTCGCAAATACCCAGGCTCGCCGAACTACAGCGAGCGCAAGCCGGCATGGTATGTGTGGCAAGCGGCCGGAACCGACACCGAAGACACTGTATTCGCCCCATATCTCTCGGTCTGCGGACTTTCGTCATGGAGCGAGGTCCTGCACTGATATTAAAGAAATAAACTCACTCAAATTATCATAATCATGAGAACAACACTTTTTCTGACAATTGCACTTTTAGCTCTGGCATCGTGTTCAGACCGTTTTGAGCCTCTTCCAGATGGCCAGGAACAGAACCCGGAATATGCCCAGGGCATTTCCAGCACTCAACTTAGTGTGCTCACAGCTATGACCCAGCAACAGGCAGCCGTAACCTCTTCGACTGAAGATGGTTACACCGTCTGGACATGCACCACCACCGGGAACGACCCAAGAGTGTTTGTAACCACTTCGAGCCGCAACGTGGCAATCCCGGCGGAACAGACCACTCTCTCCTTTGAATACAAGAGCGAGACTGGTATCACAGGGAGTTTACAGATTTTCTTCGCGAAAGTCAAATATAGCTGGTTTTCATATTCGTCTTATTCCACCAATGACGACATGGAATCTCAGTCGCTCCGTTTCGAAGGATTCAACCTTCCACAAACCGAATGGAAGAAAGTTGAATTCAATGTGGGACAACACCGCACAAATTGCAACAACTGGGGCGTGGAGAAACCCGGTTCATCCTACTATTGGTCGCTGTGGTTCGACCTTGGAAATGATGCCAACCGCAATTTCAAAATCCGCAATATCCAGTTCCGTTCCCTTTCTGAAGAAGAAGCTGCCATCCAACAAGAACAGGAACAGTTTCAAGCCGAAAAGCTCGCTTTTGCTCAAAGAGTGGACACTTACCTCAACACCAACTTCCCCTCATCGGTAGCTAAGGTGGTGGTTACGCAAGACGAAGTAATCGTCAGCGGAAACGCCGTTGGCAATGATCGTTTCGCCCTCGCCGAAATCACACCCTACGAAGATGTTACCGAAATGGAGACATTCCCACACACCACAGCCATCCACAGCCCCGCTTTCAGCATCCGGCTGCCGCGATATGTGGAGCGCGACGGGTTCAACTACGACCGCCTGCTCTCGAAATGGGCGATTATCAGTCTTGCCAACGGCAGACACACTCTCGCTTCTCACGCGCGATATGCCGATGAGGTGGCGGCAAAACGCTCGCCGCTGCCACTACTTACCCCACCCAACAAAAAGGGTATTCTCGGAATGGGTACGCACAGTCTCGATGAAACCAACGATTTCGAGGCGATGGGGAACGGGCTCAACTCCGTGGGCACACACATCAACGAATTCCTGATGACTCGTCCGCTTAACACTTCTTATGGCAACGGCAATCCCACCTATCCTCCCATCGAGCACAAATACGGCGGGAAGACCTATTACATTGCGGGGGCACCAGTTGCCAGCAACGACCACCTGTTGCAGAGGTTCAACAGCGCCGGCTGCATGGTTACATCCTACGTGGAACTGTGGCCCACAGAATCATCCGCAAAAACTTTCGATGAGGAAATCATACCCATAGTTTATCACCCGGAACGAAACGGTGGCTACCAGCTATTCCCCAACGTCACCACGCCCGAGGCCATCAATGCCTACGCCGCATTCCTTGAGTTTGTTGCCGAACGGTACACACGCGACGGACAACGCATTCACCACTGGATTGCCCACAACGAGGTGAATGCTCCTGGTTCATGGGCCAATATGGGCAAAAACCAGCCGGAGATGTATTTCACCGACGCATATATGAAGTCGATGCACCTCATCTACAACATTATTCGCCAGTATGACCAAAACGCAAGCGTATCTCCCTGCTTCACACACAACTGGACGCAGGCTGTGTCGGGAGAAAACGAATACGCCGCAACATCCATGATTGCCAATATCAAGCGCTACGACGCTGCCGAGGGTGAAATTTTCTGGGGAATCTGCCACCACCCATATCCCATAACGAGCAATCCCGACTTCTGGAACTACGACCCCGATTATGTTGACTTCACCCAATCGACTCCATATATAACATTCTATAATCTGGAAGTGCTTGCCGACTGGGCGAACAACTCCGCAAACTACTATCACGGCAGAAAACGCCCCATCCTTCTGCTGGAGCAAGGTGTGAACAGCCGCACCAACAGCGACGCCGACCAGACGCTGCAGGCTGCCGGAGTGGCTTGGGTATGGAAAAAAGTCAACGCCATCAATGGAATTGACGGAATAGCCTATTATTCATGGGTTGACAACGATGCCGACTTCGGCCTGATGCTCGGTCTGCGACGGGGAGAGGCCTATGGCTATGCCAAGAAGAAGAGCTGGTATGTGTGGAAAGCAGCCGCCACAGCCGACGAGGATGACGTATTCGCACCATATCTCTCTGTCTGCGGTCTCACCGACTGGAGCCAGGTTCTCCACTAAGCAACACCCCGGGTCAGATCCGGCAATCAAGGCTCAAGGAGACAAACAATAAATGCGTATCTCATTTTGTGATACGCATTTTTTTTCGTAATTTTGCAAAGAGATTTTTAGACTATTTTTTATGAATTGTCATCACACCATAAAGTTACTGAAAGCGGGCATCACCGCATGCTTTGTTCTTTTTCTAAATGTATCGTGCAACGACGACATTATCATGCCGGCCGACGGCACCGCGTTTGCCCCAGCCGATGAGGAAGCCGTAGCCAGGACTTCCCTGACACTCGAGACAAGCACAACTAACAACCAGATTGATTTTTCCTATGACTCATCCACGGGAGTCTATACCATTACTCCAACCGGAAATGACCCCTACATAGGGACCAACCGTTTCAGGCCTCTCTCCAAGGGATTTCCCGAAGAGCAGGTTATTTTCACTTTCGACTATCAGTGCACGACCGGATTGAACGATATGCAGTTTTTCTTTGCCCCCGACCTCACCGAAGCACGCTCTGTGCGAAGCATTACCCTCGCACCCACCAGTGGCGACGAATGGGGAACGTTCAACCTCGACATTTCCAAGCAGAGAACCGACTTTGACTGGCCCAAGAAATGGACCTACAACTATATGAGAATCGATTTCGGCAGCAGCACCGGCGTAACCATCAAGCTCAAGAATATTGCCATCCGCGAAAGAACAGCGAAAGAACAAAGCAGTTACGAAGAAAACTCCTCATTTAATTCTGATAAAGAACAATTTGCCCAGAATGTCACAAACTATCTCAACGCCACATTCTCTTCACAAGTCAGCCGCGTGGAGGTAACATCAAGCGAAGTGGTAATTCGAGGCACCACCTCGGGCACGGGTCGCTTTGCGCTTACTGAGATAACTCCTTACGAGGACATTACCGAAATGGAGACTTTCCCGCACAACACACCCATACGCACTAAGC
>JAGCVR010000084.1 GCA_017962285.1 Muribaculaceae bacterium
AAAATGCTGAAATTCTTTGTTTTTTCATAACACTCTTATTTTAACAAAAGTGGACGAGTCGCAACAGGCTCATCCGCTCTTTAATTGATAATTCCTATTTGAATTTGCGCCACATGCGCGTCATAATCTTCGAGACTTGGAAACCGATTATCAGATAATCCACAAACTTAAGCGAACCCACGATCTTGTTGCTAAACAACAGCCCTCGCAAACCGTTCTTCTGAACCTTCTCCTTGGTATTTCCCATAACGGAAAGCATCCTCTCCTTCCCCACTTCAACCTTAACCGCTTCCAACGCGCGGCGATAGCGAAGCTCCTCAAGCGTCATGCCTTCCCACCGTGGCTCATTGTTTGGCTTCTTTTTGTTCATCTTCGTCGGGACTTAAAAACAATCGGGTAACAAAACGTGTAACTGGGTCAACAATCCACTGCTTGCGCATACAGAACACAAGAACCATAAGCAGCACAAGCAGCACAGAGACTATCACATAGGCAAGCCACACGATGCCAATGGCATCGCCCAGCCACAGAACGATTCCGGTTGCAAGATTGAAAAGAACGAATCCGCCGATTATCAGCAACACGGCAAACACTGCTATCGCCGACAGCAGAATCGATAATTTTTCCACTGCCGTAAGCTTCCCGTAACTGAACTGGAGTTTCAGGTAACCCTGAAGTTCTTCCCAGGCTTTCTTGTAGTCGATATCGCTCATCACTGCTCTATCTGAGCACTAATTTGCTCCACAAGCTGTTCCACCTCGTCGTCGGTGAAATCAATGCCTTTCTTTTTCAGTATTTCCTTGATGCGAGCACGCAAGTCGCTGCCTTTTTCGGGTGCAAACAGCAGAGCTGCCACGCAACCCACAATAGCTCCACCAAGAAACGCATAAAGTACACTTAACGATTTCATAGCTTTATTTTTTGCGTTAATTATTCTCCTTTAATCTCATTTGTGATATCCTCAACAAGTTCGTCGAGTTTCTTGCCGTTCAGGTTAATGCCCTTGTCTTTAAGCATTTTCGCGATTTTTGCGCGTGTATCACTTCCTTTTTCCGGGGCGAACAACAGGCCCACAGTGGCTCCGGCTACGGTGCCACATATCACTGCTAAAATAATGTGAATCGGTTTCATATTCTTTAAATTTAATTTTTGCTAATGCAAAGAAAATCAATGTTTGTGAATTTTCCAAAATTATCGCGCCATAATTTCTAATATCTGCCGAGATTTCCTCTTTTTTATGTAATTTTGCACTATCAAATCATTGAACCTTCATGGCAAAAGGCGAAAACATAACTGTACGTGGAGCAAGGGTCAACAACCTCAAGAACATAAATGTGGAGATTCCGCGAGGCAAACTTGTGGTAATCACAGGCGTATCGGGGTCGGGAAAGTCTTCGCTCGCTTTCGACACGCTTTTTGCCGAAGGGCAGCGGCGATATGTGGAAAGTCTTTCGTCCTATGCACGTCAGTTTATGGGACGCTTGTCGAAGCCAGAGTGCGATTTCATCCTGGGGCTTCCACCGGCTATCGCCATTGAGCAGAAAGTTAACACGCGCAATTCACGCAGCACTGTGGGTACGTCAACCGAAATCTACGACTATCTGCGGCTTCTTTTCGCCAAAATAGGAAAAACATTTTCACCGGTTTCGGGAGAACTTGTGAAAAAGCACACAAGCGAGGATGTTGTTGACACAATGCGCTCATATCCCATCGGGACGCGGATGGCGATTCTCGCGCCAATTTCACTATCTGGCGGGCGAGATTTCAATTCCCAACTTGAGATTCTGCTCAAAGGCGGCTATTCACGCGTTGAACATAATGACGAATTTATCCAGATAGCCGATGTGCTTAACGGAAAAGCTGAATGTACCCACGAAGACACGTTGCTTCTCGTTGACCGCTTTGCATGGACTGGAGCGAAAGAAGACGAAATGCGCATCCTCGATTCGCTTGAGACGGCATTTTACGAAGGACACGAGGAGTGCCGGCTCAAAGTATGGGGGCAGAATGAAACCAAAGTGCATGCCTTTTCCAAACGATTTGAAGCCGACGGCATTACTTTTGCAGAGCCATCGGACCTGATGTTCAATTTCAACAACCCTGTTGGAGCATGCCCCACATGCGAAGGCTTCGGGAAAGTGATGGGTGTCGACGAGAACCTGGTAATACCAAACAAGACGCTGTCGGTCTATGACGATGCCGTCATGTGCTGGCGGGGCCCTGCCATGAGAGAATGGAAACGTCATTTCATCAAGTTGGCAAGCCGTTATGGATTTCCCATTCACCGCCCGTATTATGAACTTACTAAAGAACAGAAGGATTTGCTTTGGCATGGCAGCGGTGATGGCGCCTGGGGCGGCATCGACGATTTCTTTGAGTTCGTGAAAAGCAAGTCCTACAGCATTCAGTATCGCGTGATGCTTGCACGCTATCGCGGCAAGACGGTCTGCCCCACCTGTCATGGCACACGGCTTAAGCCCGAAGCGTCGTATGTGAAAGTAGGCGGAAAGTCGATCGGTGAACTCACCACGATGCCCATCTGCGACCTTGCCGATTGGTTTGCCGACATAAAGCTGTCGGTCAACGAGAAAAGAATTGCCAAACGACTGCTGACGGAAATAAACAACCGGCTGTCATTTCTAATTAATGTGGGGCTCGGGTATCTAACACTCGACCGACTGTCGTCAACTCTTTCGGGTG
Organism: Muribaculaceae bacterium; assembly: GCA_017962285.1. Classification (GTDB taxonomy): domain Bacteria; phylum Bacteroidota; class Bacteroidia; order Bacteroidales; family Muribaculaceae; genus Sodaliphilus. The sequence continues at coordinate 2,701 of JAGCVR010000084.1, forward strand.
GTGAGAGTCAGCGCATAAATCTTGCTACCTCACTCGGCAGTTCACTTGTGGGTTCAATCTATATTCTGGATGAGCCGAGCATAGGACTCCACTCTCGCGACACCCACCAACTGATTCAGGTGCTGAGAATGTTGCAGAAACTTGGAAACACAGTTGTGGTGGTTGAGCACGACGAGGAAATCATTCGAAGCGCTGATTATCTGATCGACATCGGGCCGGAAGCCGGGCGAAACGGCGGACAGGTGGTCTATCACGGCATGCCCGATGCATTCGCCGACTGTGATGACAGTTACACATTGAAATACCTGAACGGAAGCCTTTCGATTCCGGTTCCTGCCATTCGCCGCAAATGGAACAGTTATATAGAAGTTAAAGGTGCAGCGGAAAACAACCTGAAAGGTATCGACGTCCGCTTCCCGCTTGGCATCATGACTGTGGTAACCGGCGTGAGCGGCTCGGGCAAATCTACTCTTGTGAACACAATTCTTTACCGCGCGCTTGCACGCCACTTGGGCGAAAACGTTGATGCTCCGGGTGCGTTCGCGTCGCTCGAAGGTGATGTGAACCGCATCACTGCGGTGGAATTTGTTGACCAGAACCCAATCGGAAAATCATCCCGCAGCAATCCGGCCACCTATCTGAAGGCGTTCGATGAAATCCGCCAGCTGTTTGCCGCGCAGCAACTGTCAAAACAGATGGGCTACGCTCCCGGATTCTTCTCGTTCAACTCTCAGGGCGGACGGTGCGAGGAATGTAAGGGCGAAGGTGTCATCACCATAGAGATGCAGTTCATGGCAGATATCACCCTCACCTGCGAAGCCTGCCATGGGAAGCGGTTCAGCCGCGACGCGCTCGACGTGACGGTGAGAGGAAAAAACATCTATGATGTCCTCAACATGACGGTGAACCAGGCCATTGAGTTTTTCTCATCAAACGCCAGCACCACAGAACGTCGCATTGTGCAACGCCTGAAACCGCTGCAAGATGTGGGCCTGGGTTATATAAAGCTTGGGCAGTCGTCGTCATCACTGTCGGGTGGAGAAAACCAACGTGTGAAACTCGCATCCTACCTCAATGGCGAGCGTCGGGGAAAGACATTGTTTATCTTCGATGAGCCCACCACCGGTCTTCATTTCCACGACATCAATACTTTGATGAAATCGTTCAACCAGCTTATAGCACAGGGACACACCATTATTGTCATAGAGCATAACCTGGATGTGATTAAATGTGCCGACCACATCATTGACCTTGGTCCGGAAGGTGGCGAAGACGGTGGAAACATCGTGGCATGCGGCACGCCCGAAGAAGTAGCCGCAAATCCTGCAAGCTACACAGGCCGCTTCCTCAAAGAAAAACTATAAAGGATTTCGGATAACTCGGAGTAATCGGAGCAATCGGATTCGCTATATCGTAATGTATGGGCAGATGTCTTCGAGCCAAATCAGCACTATGCCTGCGATATAGCCCACAAGAGCCAGAAGCGTGATGTGCTTCACATACCAGAAGAACGGAATCTTTTCTATTCCCATTGCCACCACACCGGCTGCCGAGCCGATTATAAGCAGGCTCCCTCCTACTCCGGCACAGAACGTGAGCAGATGCCAGAACAGGCCGTCCTCAACGAAGAACGCCATATATGCAGGGTCAGGGTCAACCATGCCGGTAAACATCTTGATACACGCAGCCACAAGCGGAACATTGTCCACAATCGACGACAATGCGCCGATTATGGTTGTCATGGAGTATGGCTCATGGATTCCCTCGTTCATCGCACCTGCCACGTTTGAAAGAACTCCAGCCTGTTGCAGAGCCGAAACCGACAGCAGGATTCCGAGGAAGAACAGGATGGAAGGTATGTCGATGTGGCGAACAGCCTGGGTAACCCTGCCGCCAAGCTTATGGTCGATATGGTAGCGGGTTATAAGTATTTCTGTTATAAGCCATATCACGCCAAGCGAAATCATCATTCCCATAAATGGTGGAAGGCCTGTCAATGTCTTGAAAACAGGAACAAACAACAATCCGGCAACGCCCACGCAGAGCATGATTTTGCTGATGTGGGGATGAGCAATCGCCATCTGGGCATTGGTGCCGGTGTTCTTCAGGTGCATCACTTCGCCATCGTCGAGATAACGGCTCGCAATCATCACAGGAATAATCACCGAAACAAGGCTTGGCAGCAGCAGATTCACTATCAGACTGCCTGTGGAGACTTTTTCGGCCATCCAGAGCATTATGGTGGTTACATCCCCAATGGGTGACCACGCGCCACCGCTGTTGGCGGCAAGCACTATGATACCTGCAAAGAGCCATCGTTCCTTCTGGTCGGCGATCAGTCGCCGCAGCATCATCACCATTATTATTGTGGTGGTCATGTTGTCGAG
>JAGCVR010000085.1 GCA_017962285.1 Muribaculaceae bacterium
ACGTAGTTATCGTGAACATAAACTGTAATTTCCTGGCTCAGACCCTGTTTGGCGAAAACGTTGCCGTCCGTACCCAAACTGAAAAAATTGGCGACAAAAGTTTCACCCTTATCCAGGAACTTGTCAACCCCGACACTGGTCAGGTGAAGTGCATTTGCCGGCAAACACTCGTGTACCTCGACCCTGAGACCCACGAACCGATTTCCGTTCCGCAACAGTGGCGACAATCTATCAGTAATTACGAAAATAGAACATTTTAATCTCTTACCGCTATGAAAAAGATACTGTTTTTATCACTGACATGCTCAATGCTCATGCTATCGAGCTGCTCTTCTCTCAATCAGTTCTATGGTGCCGCAACAGGCGCCTCTATCGGTGGAATGTTCGGCTCCGCAATTGGCGGTATCGCCGGAGGACCGCGTGGCAGCAACCTGGGTGCTCTCACCGGCATGGCAATAGGCGGCGTTATAGGTGCTGCCGCAACGGCGCCGAAAACCGACGATGGCAACTACCGCTCATCGGACTATTACGGTGATTACGACTACAGCAACTCACGCCTGAACAATGACCTCAGTCCATACGCCGACATAGAAATCAGCGACATCCGGTTTGCCGACAGCAACTCAAACGATGCCATCGATGCCGGTGAACACACTCAACTCATTTTCATTATCCGGAACAACGGCAACCAGTTTGCCTACAACATCGCTCCGGTTATAACCGTCTCAGGTACAAAGGAAATCTACCTTTCACCAACCGCCATCGTCAGCGAACTCGCACCGGGACGCGCCGTGAGATATCAGGCCGAAGTCTATGCCACTAACAAACTGAAATCGGGCGTAGCCGACTTCTCTATCGCATTCTCCGACGGCAAACAACTCTACAACGTCTGCTCGTTCTCACTCACGACCCGACGCTGAAACACACGATTTTAAGGATTATTCAGGGCTGTATCACTTCTTCAGGTCAAATCCCACACGGATACCATCGAACTTCGTACTCAAGTCTCCGATAGTTTCCAAAGTGGAATTTCCGCTAAGTTTCGCTACCGTCTGAAGCAGTGAAAGCAGTTTCTTTGATTCAAAGGTGAGCCCTATACCATTCTTGCTGCGCGTCACATAACTTGTCAGGTTCAGCAAGCCGCCAAGCACCTGCATCTTTACGGCGCAGTTGCTCTGATCGTAGGTATATGTTCCACTCAAGGGCAGACCGTCGATTTTTCCACTGAATCTGCCGTCTTCTGTGAACGTCAGAGTGGTATTGTTCGAATTAATGCCCACTTGACTGTAGGCGGTGAGCAGTTTCTCGTTAACGTTCTCTGCTGCAACCGCACCTCCGGCCTTGGCGAGCAGATTCTCGCTTGTGAAAGCGCATGCCGGTGCGGCATAGCTCCATGTGCCGTAAAGTTCCCGCTCGTCGAGCTTAACACTTCCGATAACCAAATTCAGCAATCCGCTCAAGGTGTTTTGGCTGGTCAGCACTCCGAGCACTCCGCTCAGGATGTCACCCAGTCCGCCGCCCGACGATGAGCCGTTGTTTGTTCCTCCAAGCAGATTCTGTGTTCCGCAGCTTGTTGCCAGTACTAAAAACGCAGTTATTGCAGCTATAATCTTCTTCATAATTTCAATCAATTAAATCAAAACCTTATATCGTTACAAATTTACAAATTTTCTGCTTTGCCATTCACTATTCTTGAAATTTTTTTACACTTTTTATTGAAACTTGAACTTATAGCGCCGGAATTTAAAAAATTATATTTTTTATTTCGCTCACTTATTCGTAACTTTGCATGATTTTACCTATATAGGCTCCTTTTGGAACGGAAAATGATAATTATTTGACCTATGAACATATCGTACAAATGGCTTAAACGCTACATCGATTTTAATCTGTCGCCACAGGAAGTTGGCGATGCGTTGACTTCGCTCGGATTGGAAGTTGGAACTGTGGAAGAAGTGGAAACAATAAAGGGTGGACTCAAGGGACTTATCGTGGGACATGTTCTCTCCTGTGAACCGCACCCCGACAGCGACCACCTTCATGTCACCACTGTTGACACCGGTGATGACGACGGCCCTAAACAGATAGTATGCGGAGCCGCCAATGTTGCTGAAGGGCAGAAAGTGGTGGTTGCCACAATCGGCGCCAAGCTCTACGATGGCGACGATGAATTCGTGATAAAGAAATCAAGGCTGCGCGGCGTGGATTCCTATGGCATGATTTGTGCCGAAGACGAGATTGGCGTGGGAACCGACCACTCAGGCATTATCGTATTGCCCGAAAACACCCCGGTGGGGATGCCCGCGGCCGAATACTTCGGCGTGGAAAGTGACTGGATGATTGAAGTGGACCTCACCCCAAACCGCGTGGACGGCGCTTCACACTATGGCGTGGCCCGCGACCTTGCCGCATGGCTCAAGATGCACGGCATGGAAGCAAACCTGCGATTACCCGATGTGGACAGCTTTAAGCCCGACCGCGCCGACGGTGCCATTGCCGTTACGGTGGAAAATGCGGAAGCCTGTCCCCGCTATTGCGGCATAACAATCCGCAACGTGAAAGTTCAGGAAAGCCCCAAGTGGCTGCGCGACCTGCTGCTTGCAGTGGGACAACGCCCCATCAACAACATTGTGGACATCACAAACTATGTACTGCTCGGAACCGGACAGCCGCTGCACTGCTTCGACGTTGACAAGATTGCCGGCGGACATGTGGTTGTGAAAACCGTGAGCGACGGGACAAAATTCACCACATTGGACGGCGTGGAGCGCACTCTCTCCGACCGAGACCTGATGATTTGCAACACCGAAGAGCCCATGTGTATCGGTGGCGTGTTCGGCGGACTCGATTCTGGCGTAACAGACCAGACAACGAGCATTTTCCTCGAATCAGCCTATTTCCACCCAACGTGGATTCGCAAGAGCGCACGCCGCTTTGGGCTCAATACCGATGCTTCGTTCCGCTTCGAACGCGGAATCGACCCGAATGCAACCGTCTATAACCTGAAACTGGCGGCACTGCTGGTAAAGGAACTTGCCGGCGGCGAAATATGCGGCGACGTCATCGACGTGAAACAGCACGATTTCCCCGGTTTCCCCGTGGAACTCAGATTCGATTACGTGAACTCGCTTATCGGCAAGGAAATTGGGGTTGAAACCATCAAGAACATAGTTCAGAGTCTGGAAATGGAAATCACGGCACAGGACGACGAGAAACTCTCGCTCGTTGTCCCCACTTATCGGGTTGACGTGCGGCGTCCGTGCGACGTGGTGGAAGACATCCTCAGGGTTTACGGCTACAACAACGTGGAGTTTGGAACACAGGTGCGCAGCAGCCTTTCTATCAAGGGCGCAGTTGATTTCGCCGACGACCTTCAGGAACTTGTTTCCAACCAGCTCACCTCGTGCGGTTTCCGTGAAATAATGAACAATTCCCTCACGGCATCGGCAACCTATGCCGAACTTGAGACATATCCAGAGAAGAACTGCGTGAGAATCATGAATCCGCTCAGCAGCGACTTGAACGTGATGCGGCAGACCCTTCTCTTCGGCGGTCTGGAAAGTGTGGCACGAAACATCAATCACAAGAACCCCAACCTAAAGTTCTATGAGTTTGGCAACGTGTACAGCTTCAATCCCGATGCCGACAATTCCGAAGTGGCGCTCAATCCTTACAGCGAATCCACTTCGTTCGGATTGTGGATGACAGGAAACGACACTGCCGGAAACTGGATGCAGAAATCGCGGAAGGTTACGGTCTATGACCTCAAGGCGATGGTGGAAAATGTGTTCCTGCGACTGGGCATTTCTCAGAAAAACGTGATAACCGAGCAGACCGACAACGAGATTCTTTCGCCTGCCATCACCTACAAGAACCGTGGAGGAAAGGTTATTGGAACTCTGGGTGTGGTGCAGGACGGATTGCTCAAGAAATTCGACGTGGACCAGGATGTGTTCTTTGCCGAATTCAACTGGAACAGCCTGTGCAAGCTCGCGGCTAGGACCGACGTGAAATTTGCCGACCTGCCAAAGACACTGCCGGTAAAACGCGACCTGGCATTACTCGTAGATAAGGCCGTTACCTACGAACAAATCCGCCAGGTGGTGCTCGCCAGCGAGAAACACTTGTTGCGCAGTGTGGACCTCTTCGACGTCTATGAGGGCAAGAATCTGGAAGCCGGCAAGAAGTCCTATGCCATCAGCATGATTCTGCAGGATGAGACCAAAACGCTCAACGACAAGCAGATCGACGCCACAATGCAGAAGATTATCTCCAACCTCGAAAAGCAGGTGGGAGCCAAACTTCGTTAATATTCTGAATAATAAATAACAAACAAAATAAAATCGTAATAATATGGGAAGAGCTTTTGAATACCGCAAAGCAAGAAAACTTAAAAGATGGGGCAGCATGTCCCGCACATTTACCAAAATCGGCAAGGAAATCACCATTGCCGTTAAGGCCGGTGGACCAGATCCCGATGCGAACTCTCGTCTGCGTGCACTCATCGCCAACGCAAAAACGGCAAACATGCCCAAGGACACAATAGAACGCGCCATCAAGAAAGCTACCGACAAGGACGCAAGCGACTATAAGGAAGTTATCTACGAAGGATTTGCGCCTCATGGCATTGCCGTTCTCGTGGAAACCGCAACCGACAACACAACACGTACCGTGGCTAACCTGCGCAGCTATTTCAACAAAAACGGCGGAGCTCTCGGCAATTCGGGCTCAGTGGCTTTCATGTTCTCGCACAAGTGCTATTTCCACGTGGCTCCCAAGGAAGGCATCACTCTCGATGACCTGGAACTGGAACTCATCGACTACGGAGCCGAAGAAGTGGAACAGGACGAGGAAGGATTCGTGATTTCTGGTGCATTCGAGGCTAACGGTGACTTGCAGAAGTATCTGGAAGACAACGGATTTGAAATCACCAGCAGCGAATTCGTCTATGAACCATCCGACTATAAGGAACTCACCGACGAACAACGCGAAGAGGTGGACAAACTCATCGACGTTGTGGAAGACGACGATGACGTGCAGAACGTCTTCACCACAATGGCAGGATAAGTTAATCTAAAAGTTTCTGTAATTCTCTCTAACAATCCAAGCTATGCCTTTCATTGAAATAAAAGAAGTGGTGAAGCAATACGACGGTCATCTTGCATTAGACCGCGTTTCCATGGATGTGCCGCAAGGACGCATCTATGGTCTGCTCGGCCCCAACGGTGCCGGGAAATCATCGCTTATTCGCATCATCAACATGATTTCCATTCCCGATTCCGGGGAGGTCTTGCTCGGTGGAAGGAAAATGACAATCGACGACATTTCCCGCATCGGCTATCTTCCCGAAGAACGTGGACTCTACAAGAAAATGAAGGTCAGCGACCACATCGTGTACCTCGCTCGCCTCAAAGGCATGGAAAAACGCGAGGCCTACAGGCAGATGGACGAGTGGCTCGAGCGGTTCGACCTGATGCAGTGGCGTAACCGCAAGGTGGAGACCCTTTCGAAAGGAATGCAGCAGAAGGTGCAGTTCATTGCCACTGTGATTCACAAGCCCGAACTGCTCATTTTCGACGAGCCTTTCTCCGGTTTCGACCCGGTAAACGCTCAGCAGCTGAAACAGGAAATCATCAGGCTTCGCGACGAAGGCGCCACCATCCTTTTCTCCACGCACAACATGGAAAGTGTGGAGGAAGTGTGCGAAGAAATCACCCTGATTAATCACGCCCGGGTGGTGCTGCAGGGAAAAGTGGGAGAGATTAAGCAGCAGAACAAGAAAAACCTGTTCACCGTTTCTGTCTCGGGCGATAAGCCCGTTGAGCCTTGTGAAAATCTTTTCACTGTAGAGAATTCACAGAACAGCACGGCACAGATTCGTCTGAAGCCGCAAGTGGAGGTACGCAACGTAATTGCGTGGCTGAACGACCGCTACGTCCTCACATCGTTTGTGGAGCAGCTGCCGTCAATGAACGAAATTTTTATAGAAACCGTCAAAAAACTTAACGCATGAACCGACTTTGGCTTATTATTCAGCGAGAATACTTCTCGATTGTGGGCAAGAAATCGTTCATCGTAATGACGATATTAATGCCGTTTATTGTGGTGCTGATTGGTGCCATTCCTGCCGCTATCGCTTATTTCAACGACAGTTCCACGGTGGAGAATTTTGCCGTCATCGACGAAACAGGCAAGAACTATGCAGCAGCCATTGCCGACATTGACGGGTACCACTTCACCTCTTTTGCAGGCGACTCCGCAGCAAGCCCCCGCGAATTCTACGATAATGCCGCCGGCTCCATCTCGGGTATAATCATCATCCCTGCCGACGTACTTGACAAAGAGAAAATTACCATCTACAGCGAAAATACCGTTCCGCTGGGTCTGAAATCACACATCAACTCCTGCATAAACGACACCCTCACCGCCGTGAAAATGGCTTCTTACGGCGTGCCCAACCTCGACAAGATTATAAGCGAGTCGCGCGTGGATGTTTCTGTGAACGGTGTCCGTTGGGACTCGAAAGGCAACGAGGAGACGGCTTCAACCGAAGTAGCTTCGATTCTGGGCATTATTCTCGCTTTCATCACTTACACGTTTGTGCTGATGTATGGCGCAATGATAATGAACAGCGTTATCGAAGAGAA
>JAGCVR010000086.1 GCA_017962285.1 Muribaculaceae bacterium
AAGATGATAAAATCCGGCATAACAATCGACATTCTTGGCATTGCGGTTGTTACCATTCCCGTTGCGATACTGCTTGCCAAACTTGTCATGGGAGTGTGACGCACATCTTGTGAAAGCCAATAAAAAACAGGCAGAATGAGGCAAAAACTGACGGGCATAGTATTGAGAGTCGTGAAGTGGAACGAGCGCCACAAAATCATCAATATCTATACCGCACAGAACGGACTGATGGGATTTCTTGTCCCAGACTCTTCCACGAAATCCTCACGGGCACGCAATTCAATGTTAATGCCGCTGTCGGTTGTTGAGTTTGAAGCCAATATCCGTCCCGGCTCCGACCTTGCCACGCTGCACGACCTGCAGCGCCGGATACCGCTCATCGACATCTACAGCAACCCTGTGAAGAATGCGATAGTGCTGTTCGTCAGCGAACTGCTGTGCCACTGCATACAGGAACACGAACAAAACACAGCGCTTTTCAAGTTCATTGAGGAGTCGATTGTACGCCTGGAGGATTCACGCGATTCTGTCGCCAACTTTCATCTCTGTTTTCTCTATCATCTGGGGAAATACCTGGGCATAGTGCCCAACGTCCAGACCTACCGCGACGGATACTGGTTCGACATGCAGGAGGGTGTGTTCGTTGCCTCGCGCCGCGAGGGGCACTCCTGCCTGCCGCCGGAGGAAGCAAAGGTGCTTCACAACCTTTCGCGGATAAGTTTCCAGAATATGCACCTTTTCCACTTCAACAGGGAGCAACGGAACGAAGTGCTGGCACTGGTTCTTTCCTACTACAGAATCCACAATTCCACCATCGGCAGCCTTAATTCTCCTGAAGTGCTGAGCCAGCTGTTTGTTTAGCACTTGGCAAAACACAAAGTCCCGGAGACATCTCCGAGACTTTAGGTGCGTACCTCCACTGAGAATCGAACTCAGATTTTAGGTTTAGGAAACCCACGTTCTATCCGTTGAACTATAGAGGCAGGTTAACCCCCTTATATGTTACGATAAAAATTCCGCACAAAGGTACGGAATTTTTATTGTTTACGCAAACTCTGCGTTATTTGCTTATAATATCAGAATTTGAAGTCGATTGCGGCACCGAACACTCTGTTGGTGCGGCTGTAGGTGTCGCTTCCGGGCAAGGTCGTGCCGAAGTAGTCGGCCTCTGTGCGATGATAGTCCTTGTAAGTAGTCCAGAAGTAACCCAGATTGAGACGGATTTTCTTAGTCAGGTTCACTGCGCCTCCGAAGCCAATCGAGTAACTGTCGCACGAGAATGACGTGTGCGTCTGATAAGCATCGCTCAGTCCGTAGTCGGTATTCTGGAAACCGGCGCTCACCGTGAAGATGCGGTTGATGTCCCATTCAAGACCCAGAAGCACTTCGTGCGTTCCGTGGGTGAGGTATTTCTGCTTGTCATTAGCCATGTGTGCGTGTTTATCGTCGTAGAAGTGATATTCCACAGCGGCACGCAGCTTTTTCGGGAGGATTTCGTATCCGGCTGCTACATAGAGCACTGCGGGCAAATCGCTTGGAGTATTCACGCCGTGACCGTAAGAAGCCTGCATGGCTTGCTCAAGTTCTTCCGATGCCTGTCCCATTGCGGTGGCTTCGAGCTGCTTGGTGTCGTTTTCAATGCTCAGACTGGTTTTAAACTCATACTTGGCAGCAAGCGTGAGCGGCCCAACTTTGTAGTTCGCGCCCAGAATCGGGGTTACGCCCCATCCTGTCTGATGGCAATCGAGTGCTATGTGAGTCAGTCCGCCTTCTTGTGCCAGAGCGGTGATCATGGGAGCGTAGGCAGCCTGTTGCTCAGGGGTGAGCGTCGCCATGGCGGCATTGGCCCTTTGCTTGACGGCTTCGCCCAGTGTGGCATCGACGTGCCCGCGGTAGTTGCCGTCGAAGTAGTTCATGCGCAGACCGGCAAAAGCACTCCAGTGCTTATTTATCTGATAAGCGGCGCCCATTTGCAGACCGTAGATATACTGGCGTCCTTTCATTGCCGAATTGATTCCGTACATGTCGGGGGTTACGGCATCGCCGCCCACGATGTTTTTGAGAAGCGGCTGTGGAGCGAGCATTGCTGCGGTTTTGCTATAGATTCCCGCCATTACTTGCGCGTCGAACGAAGGCAGACCGCTCGAGAAGTTACACTTGCCTCCGCCACCCACGAAGCCGAAGAATCCGGAGAACGCCCATTTGTCGCGTTTATAAACGGTATGGAGCGATGCTCTCACCGGTGCCGAAGCTGTTCCTTCGTATAAGCGCGTGTGGTCTTCTTGCGGGAACAGGGGGAATGTGGTGAGAACGTCGCGCGACTGAGATGCGCTTTGAATGTTGATTGAGAGTGACCACCCTTCATGGTCAATAAATGCAGAGCCTGCAGGGTTTGTGAATACACCGTCTATTTCGTTGGTGGCGCCGCGCGCCATCATTCGTTGCCATGCAATACTCTGGTTGGTGTTGTGAAGCAGTCCGCCCGCTTGAGCGAGGAAAGAAACTGCTACTGTAATTAATAATAATGTTAATTTCTTCATTTTCTCTTAATATTTCTTTTAACATTATGTCTGGCTGGTTCCAAACATGTATTATCTCTTTTTCACGGCACAAAATTAGTGGTAAAAATCCGAAGTGGCAAGAAATCAAGCCTCATTGATATACGTTGAAACTAAGTTACACTTTTTAACACTTTGTGCAAAAATCCGTGAAAAACTTCGTTGCCCATAAAACAAGAGAGCCGTGACACTTGCCACGGCCCTCTATTATATTCTTATAAATGTATTGACTACACTCTCCGGCTCATTATTTCTTAACCTTCTTGCTGGTAACGGCAAACGCCACCGGAGAAGCGATGAACAACGATGCGCAAGTACCGATGATTACACCGAGAATCATTGCGAAGATGAAGCTGCGGATAGATTCTCCACCGAGGAAGAATATCACGAACAACACGAGCAATGTGGTTACCGATGTCATCAACGTACGCGAGAGAGTGCTGCTGAGTGCGTTGTTGAACGTGGTGTAGAGATCCTGTTTCGGATAGAGTTTGCGATACTCACGCACACGGTCAAACACCACCACGGTATCGTTCACCTGATAACCAATCACGGTGAGGATAGCGGCAATGAACGTCTGGTCAATTTCCATTGAGAACGGGAAAATGCCATGCAGCGTGTAGAATCCGATAACGAAGAACGAGGTGAACGCCACTGCTGCCAGAGCGCCGAGCGAGAATGCCACGTTGCGGAAGCGGAGCAGGATGTAGAGTGCCATGGCGAGCAATGAGAAGAACACAGCCCAGATTGCTTCGCGAGTCATGTCGGAAGCAATGCTCGGACCAACTTGTTCGGTCGATTGAACGCCCACGTTTTCGTTGGTAACGCTGAAGTCCTCGTAGCTCATGCCGCCGAGTTCGCTCTTAAGGCCCTTATACATCTTCTCCATGATAACCTTGTCAACGTCGATGTTAGGATCGGTGTTGTCGATCATGTAGTTTGTGGAGATACGCACCTTAGTGTCGTTGTCGATAGTGATAACCGACACGTTGCCACTCTCGAACAACGGAGTGAGCTGGGCTTCGAGTTGTGCGGTTGATACCGGGTGGTCGAACTGAACAATATAGTTGCGACCGCCGGAGAAATCGATACCGCGGCTGAGACCCCGACCCGGGATGAAGAAGAGGGCCACAATAGCAAGCACAATCACTGCGACAACAGCCAATGTGGATTTGCGCTTACCCATGAAGTCGAACTTCACATTTTCCATCAAGTGGCGCGTGAGCTTGGTTGTGAACGTCAAGCCGTCGAACCAGCCCTTGTTCAGGCACCATTCCATCACAAGACGGGTAGCGAACACTGCGGTGAAGAACGAGCAGCAGATACCGATTATCAATGTCACGGCGAAACCGCGGATAGGACCGGAGCCAAGCACCGCAAGGATGATACCGGTTATGATAGAAGTGAGGTTCGAGTCGAAGATTGCCGAGAATGCGTTGGCATAGCCATCGTGAACAGCAGCCTTGAGACCCTTGCCCGCACGGAGTTCTTCCTTGCAGCGTTCGAAGATAAGCACGTTGGCGTCAACCGCCATACCAAGAGCGAGGACGATACCGGCGATACCAGGCAGCGTGAGCACGCTCTGGAACGATGCGAGGATACCGAACGTAAAGAACAGGTTAAGGATAAGACCCAGGTTGGCAATACTTCCTGCCTTGATTCCATATACGCACCACATGAAGATTACGAGCAGAATCAATGCAATGGCAAATGACACAAGACTTTTCTGGATGGACTCCTTACCGAGCGACGGACCAATCACGCTTTCGCTGGCGATATTCACACGTGCCACCATCTTACCTGATTCGAGCACGTTCGAAAGGTCGTTGGCCTCTTCAACGGTGAAGTTGCCGGTAATTTCCGAACGACCGCCATCGATCTGGCTGTTCACGTTAGGATAAGAATAAACCTGATCATCGAGAACGATTGCGATGGAGCGACCGATGTTCTGACCGGTAATGCGCGACCATGCGCGGGCACCTTCGTCGTTCATTGCCATCGACACCACCTGACCCTTCATGTTGTCGTATTCGCTCGAAGCATCGGTTACGACATCACCGGTGAGCACCGGCTTGTTCTGTACTGTGCGGAGAGCGATGAGCTGATAGAAGCTGTTGGCCTGGTCGATTGACTTCACTGTCCAAGCGAGTTTCAGGTCGGTGGGAAGATACTGCTTGGCTGTCTCCGATTGAATAATAGCATTAACGGCAGCCGTATCGTTCACGTTAACAATACCCACAACAGGACTTGCCGGATTCAGTCCACCGGCGGAACCGAGCAGTTCAGCAAGAGGACGGGTGGCAACTGCAGGCTTGGTTTCCTCAGCCTTAGTAGTGTCGGCCTCAGCCACGGCAGTGGTATCGGCTTCTGCTTCGGGCTTAGCAGCCTTTCCAGCGGCAGCGATGCTGAGATTATCCAGGTCGCGCGAGATTTCGCTGAGCGTATAAGTCTGATAGAACTCAAGGTTTGCTGTTCCCTGCAAAAGTTTACGCACACGTTCAGGTTCTTTCACACCCGGGAGTTCCAGAAGGATTCGTCCTGTGCTTTGCAGTTTCTGAATGTTTGGAGAAACCACACCGAAACGGTCGATACGAGTGCGGAGCACTTTGTATGAATTGTCCACCATTTCTTCCACCTCTTCCTTAAGGATTTTCTCCACTTCGTCATTAGTGGCGCCTGGTTTAGCCTTCACTTTCTCCACGTTACGGAAGATTTGGTAAAGGTTACCTTCGGGAGCGAGTTTCTTGTATTCCTGGCAGAACGAAGCCACAAAGTCGTCTTGTGCATTCAGATTTGCCGAAACGTTATTAATTGCCTGATTGAATTTCTTGTCGGGATTGTCGTTGGCCAAAGCACGAAGAATGTCGGGGACAGAAATCTGAAGTGTTACGTTCATACCGCCCTTAAGGTCAAGGCCAAGTCCTAATTCTTTTTCACGCACATCCTGGAATGTGTAGTATCCCAAGTAAACTTTCTCATTAGCGATAGAGTCGATAAACGCGTTGTAAGCGGTCTTGTATGCGTCGTTGCTTGTGTCGGCAGCTTTGATGCCGGCAACGGCGAGAGCCTTCTGCTCGGCTTTGTTCTCGTAGTGGTTCGACACCAGAGTGAACGAAAGATAGAAGGCGCAAACAAGAATCAGCAAAACGGTAATAACTCTAATAAAACCTTTTGTTTGCATTTGTTGTTAATTAATTTTATTTGAATTTTTTGTTAATTTTTTTCAACTTTACGCAATAAGCGTGCAAATATACACACTTTTCCGCACCTAATAAAATTATTTAAGTCAAATTTTGTTATTTTCCTTTTTTCAGCAACAGAAAAGGACACAGAAAAAGGTCAATTATTCACCACATTCCGAGGGCTTCCGGAGATAAAAGCCCTGACATTTTCCACAGCAATGTCCATGAGACGTACGCGAGCCTCGCGACTTGCCCACGCCACATGGGGAGTGATGAAGCAATTAGGCGCCGACAGCAGTGGATTCGATGCCTGCGGCGGTTCCTGCGAAAGCACGTCGAGGGCGGCTGCAGCGATTGTGCCGCTGTGAAGAGCGTCGGCAAGCGCCTGTTCATCAACGACCGGGCCGCGAGACGTGTTGATTAGAATTGCGGTTTTCTTCATGGACTTAAGACGCTGCCCGTTCACGAGTCCACGCGTCTGTTCGGTGAGCGGACAGTGAAGCGAGACTACGTCGGATTGCGCCAAAGAGTATCCATGTCAACCTTTTCCACGCCTTGCGGAAGAGTTTCCTGTGGCTTAGACGTAACCGCAGTCACTTTCATGCCAAAACTCAGGGCAATCTGTGCCACTGCCATGCCTATTCTGCCAAGTCCCACTATGCCGAAAGTTTTGCCAGCGAGTTCCACGATTGGAGCACTCACATAGGAAAAATCAGGGCAACGGCTCCACTGTCCCGAACGCACTTCAGCCGAATACTGTGCGGCGGGCGAGACGATGGCGAGCAGGTGTGCGAACACAAGCTGAGCCACCGAAGCAGTGCTGTAAGCCGGGACATTTGTAACCACAATACCATGTTCAGTGGCGGCATACAGGTCGATTATGTTGTAACCGGTGGCAAGTACCCCGATATACCGGAGATTAGGCAATGACTCGATAAGAGCGCGGGTAAACGGCACTTTATTTGTAAGCACAATTTCAGCGCCGACAATACGCTTAATTACATCTTGAGGCTGCGTGCGGTCGTAAATGGTGCAGTCGCCGAGCGATTTCAGCGCCTACCAGGAGAGGTCGCCAAGATTTCCGGCAAATCCGTCGAGAACAACAATCTTCATGACAAAATAACAATGAGTAGTAATTTTTAAGCAAATTTACATAGAATTATTGGGAAAATGGAGTAATTTTGTAGTGAAAATGATTCAACCATGACAGAAGCCGCACTATATCTCATTCCTGTTCAGCTGAGCGACGGAGAGCTTTCCGCCGTCCTGCCTCAGCGAAACCTTGAGATTGTGGGCGGAATCAAGCATTTTGTAGTGGAGAACGTGCGCTCGGCAAGGAGGTTTCTCAAGAAGTGCAATCACAACATCAACATTGACGAGCTCACATTCTATGAACTGAACCAACACACCGCCGCCACCGACGTGGAAAGCTTTCTCTCCCCGCTTGAGCAGGGATTTCCCGTGGGTGTAATCAGCGAAGCCGGATGCCCGGCGATAGCCGATCCTGGTGCCGACGTGGTGGCGATAGCGCAGCGAAAGCACATGCGGGTGGTGCCGCTTGTGGGTCCGTCGAGCATTTTGATGGGGCTTATGGGGTCGGGGTTCAACGGCCAGAGTTTTGCATTCCTCGGCTATCTGCCGATTGATGCCAAGGCGCGCTCGGCACGTCTAAAAGAAATGCAGCACCGCATCGTCCATGAGAACCAGACTCAGATTTTCATAGAAACGCCCTACCGCAATCAGTCGCTGATGAATGACCTGTGCCGGCTGCTGCCCGAAAACCAGAAACTGTGCGTGGCACAGGACATCACAGGAACACGCGAAAGCATTGTGACAAAGTCGGTTGGAGAATGGGAAAAAACGAATTCAACACTCGAGAAAGTGCCCACCATCTTTCTCTTGTATAAAAAAAGGGCTTTCATGACGAAAATCCGACAACAAACAGAAAATGAGCAAAAAAAGACATAAACAGAGAAACAACATTCAAGACCGCCAGTTGTCCATCTTTTTCGGCGACGAAGGGCAGAACGAGCCATTGACCATAGAGAATCCCGAAATTGAGACTCAAGAAAATGACAAGGACTTGGTGATGGGCAGCGGTCAAGGCACTGTAAACTTCGTGAGTTTCGGCAGTGGCAGCAGCGGCAACTGCGCATATCTCGGCACGGCGGGCTCGGGCATCCTCATCGATGCCGGTGTGGACATGGACCTTGTGTTCAAGCACCTGGAAGAAAACGGCGTGTCGCCTCAGATGGTGAAAGCCATCCTTCTAACTCACGACCATGCCGATCACATCCGCTATGCCTACCGCATCGCACGCAAATACAAGCACATCCGTATCTACTGCACTCCCCGGATGCTGAACGGAATGCTTCGTCACCACAACATCTCGCGCCGCATACGCGACTATCAGGAGAATTACTTCAAGGAAATACCCTTCCACATTGCTGGCATGACCGTAACTGCCTTTGAGACATCCCATGACGGAAGCGACAATGCCGGTTTCTTCATTGAAGTGGACAATCACACTTTCGCAGTTGCCACCGACATGGGAGAAATCACTTCAAGGGCGCTTCACTACATCCCTCAGGCTGAATTCCTCATGCTTGAGAGCAACTACGACCCTCAAATGCTCGAAAACGGCAAATATCCCGAATATCTCAAGAGCCGCGTAAGGAGCGAAAAGGGGCACTTGTCGAACGAAGTGGCATCGAACCTTGTGGTGGAGAATTGCCTTGAACACGTGAAATTTGTGTTTCTGTGCCACCTGAGCAATGAGAACAACACCCCCGAACTGGCACTGTCCACAATGCGGCAAGCCATAGAAGGCGCAAACCGCACGGTGGGTGACGCATCCTTCTCGGTAGATGACAGGAGCAAGGACATCCACATCTACGCGTTGCCCAGATACGATTGCTCGCAATGGTTCGTGTTTTAAGAAACCGGTAGAGAACTGGGGTTTTCGTGGTTCACGCCGATGCCGAACAGCGCATAGTCGTAGAGCACTGGGTCGGACGGACGCATAGTGCGGAGGACCTCAGTCAGCTCCAGCACAGTGCGCTTATCGTTGGCTCTGCGGGTAATCAGCCCGAGCGAGCGAGCCGTGTTTCCCACATGGACATCAAGCGGAATAAACAGTTGGCTCGGCTTAATCGCATTCCACACACCCATATCCACAATGCCGTCGTCTCTCACGAGCCAGCGAAGAGCCATGTTCACGCGCTTCAGCGCTGTCTGCTCAAGATTCATTGGCAGGCAGCGGGAATCGGGAGCACCGTTGACTTCTGCAAATTCGCGCTGCATCAGTTCCACAAGCCGCCAGGAAGGAGTTTCGTGGCAACAGATGCGATTTGCCACTGCGAAATCGTTCAGTGAGGCATGTCGTGAATAGATGTGCCTCAGTCCGCGCAGCATATTCTTGAAGTTTCTGGCAAAGAAAGTTCGGTGGATATTCAAGTCATCGGGCAAATCTTCGAAAGCGCCATCCATGACATAGCGGAATGGGTCATGATTCATGAGGGCGAGCATTTTCTCGCAGTTGCTGCAAATCATCTTGCGGTTGCCCCATGCTATAGTAGCCGACAGGAACGCCACAATTTCTATGTCCTGCAACTGGTGAAACCGGCGAGGAAACTGAACGGGGTCGGCAGTGATAAAATCGGTGTTGCAGATGCGCCGCGCCTGGGCGTCCAAAAATTCTTTTATCTGCAGTAATTCATCGGTTTTCATTGCAAGAGCAGACACTTTTACAGGATTTTTGTGAGATATTCTTTCACTTCATTCATAAGCCACATGGGTGTGGATGTCGCCCCGCATATTCCGATGGATTTCTTCCCGGCGAGCCATTCGTGGCAGATGTCGCCGCTGTTGCTTATAAGGTATGAGTTGGGGTTTACACTCTTACACTCGGCAAAAAGGATTTTCCCATTGCTGCTTTTCGACCCGGAGACGAACAATATCAGCTCATGTTTCATGGCAAACTCGCGAATTTGCGGGATTCTGTTTGCCACTGAACGGCAGATGGTGTCGAAACTCACAAATTTCACTCCGTTAGGCATACGCTTCTGGACTTGCGCTGCAATTTCACCGAAATCCTGGACCGACTTTGTGGTTTGAGAATAAAGATACGTGTCGCGGTTATAATCGATTTTATCAATTTCACCGATGTTCTCAATCACCAATGCCTCGCCCTGGGTCTGACCCACCAGCCCGTTCACCTCGGCATGGCCGCGCTTACCGTAGATGACGATTTGCGGTCGGTCGTCATCCGACTGGTTGTAGGTCTTGTTGATCCGCTGCTGCAGCTTAAGCACAACAGGACAGGTGGCGTCGATAATCTCGATGCCGTTGCGGCGCGCCACTTCGTAGGTCTCCGGCGGTTCACCATGGGCGCGGATAAGTACCTTAACGTTGTGAAGCTGCCTCAGCTGCTCATGGGTGATGGTCTCCAATCCTTCAAGCCGCAGCCGCTCCACCTCATTGCTGTTGTGGACGATGTCGCCCAGGCAATACAGATGGCCTGATTTGTTCAGTTCCTCCTCGGCTTTTCTAATTGCAGTGGTCACCCCGAAACAGAACCCAGAACTCTTGTCAATCTCAATCATCGTATCCATTATGCAGGATAATTATCATAAAGCTGAAAAATCCACTGATTCTGCTGCTCAAGGCTGAGGAGCGAAGTGTCGAGTTCTATTGCGTCGTCCGCTTTCCGGAGCGGACTCTCCTTTCGGGTGGAATCGATATGGTCGCGCATTTCCACATTGCGCAGCACATCTTCGAATGTAACGTCGGTGTCGCCCTTGCTTTGCAGTTCCAGGAAACGGCGCTGCGCACGCACCTGGGCCGAGCACGTCACAAACACTTTGATTTCAGCGTCGGGAAACACCGTGGTGCCGATGTCGCGTCCGTCCATCACCACCCCTTTCAGACGACCCATTTCCTGCTGCTGCGCCACCATGGCATGTCGCACAAACGGTATCGCCGCCACAGGGCTGACAAAATTCGACACACGGAGCGTGCGGATTTCCCTCTCCACGTTTTCATCGTTCAGATAGGTCTCCTGGTCGCCTTTTTCATTTTTCCTGAAAGAGATTCTTATGTCGCCTATGTGCTTCTTCAGCCTGGCCTCGTTCACCACGCCGTCGTCGCTCACCAGATTGTGGCGAAGGCAATAGAGTGTAACGGCGCGATACATGGCACCACTGTCGATATAAGTAAGTCCGGAATAAGCGGCAAGGGCACGTGCCATGGTGCTTTTGCCCGAAGAAGAAGTCCCGTCGATTGCTACGTTAATCTGTTTCATGCAGTACTGAAATTTATTTTTCAACAATAGATTTACAAAGTTAAGTAAAAAAAGTGATTTTTTCTATAACTTTGTGATTGAACAAAAAGTTTTCTCGATGGGAAAGAAAAAGATGATATCCGATGCCGGCGACATCGCCCGCGTGGTGAACCGCCAGGGATTCCTGCCGTTTTTCGCAAGCGATATCCCCGATTTCTCGCTCGAAGAAATCACACCGCCACAGCTGTGGTTCCCCGACGACGAGAAAGACTTCATGGGTGTGTGGGACTGGAAGAGCGATGTGATAATTGAGGGCGACTGCGCTTATGGCAAATTCGTCATGAACAAAGCCTGCTTCATTTCCATGAAATGCTTTCCGCATTTCATCAACTACCGGCGGGGCTCCGCACATCTCAACGAGGCAGAGAAAACCATGCTTGGCGTGCTGGCAGAGCATCATTCACTTCTTTCCGGTGAACTGAAGAAACTGTGCGGCTACGTCGATCCACCAAGAAAGCGTATCGGCAACCGGATAGAACGGGCTGTGGTACAGGCGAACAGGGACGTCCTGAGCAAACAGGACAAACGCAGCAGACTGAAATCGGAATTCGAAAGGGCTATTACACGCCTGCAAATGGCAGGATACGTGGTGATTGCCGACTTTGAATACAAGCACGACCGCTACGGGAAGCGTTATGGCTGGGGAATGGCACGCTACTGCACCGCTGAAGACTTTTTCGGGGCAGAGCGGCTGGAAGTGAATTGCCCCCCTAATGAATCGGGTGAATGGCTGCTTGAATACTTGTCGCAGAAACTGCCTCACCTTTCGCAGGCAG
>JAGCVR010000087.1 GCA_017962285.1 Muribaculaceae bacterium
ATGGTTGACAATTCGGCTGTGAAAGGTGCCACAGGCACCGTGCGCGCCGGCGTGAGCAGCTATGGGTGGAATCCCGAAGCAAGCGCATATCTGACCACACAAATCGGGAAGTTTATCGCATCTGTCAACTACGGATATCACAATCAAAGCCGGAAAGCCGGGAAATATTTCAGCGAGTCGCACACCACTTATGTCTCCGACGGCCGTGAAAAGATTGAATCGTTGACGGCGAACAGTCGCGTGAATGTGCATTACGGAAACATCGAAGCCAGCTACGAACCCGACACGCTGAACCTGCTTACTCTCTCGTTTGGCGGATTTTTCTACAACTACAACCAGAACAGTCTGTCGAATCTTACGATGAACGATGCCGACGGAAACATGCTCTACGGATACGGTTCCGAAACTAAAGGCGGTACCGGAAGCTTTTACAGTTTCGACGGACGCTTCGACTATCAGCACCGCACACATCGAAAAGACGAACTGGTCACATTCAGTTACATGCTGGGTACCTCACGCCAGAAGAGCGACTATGTCCTCAATTACGTGGACATGGTGAACATGCCCGTGCCCTACAGCGGCATCTGCAACGACGGACGCGAAAACTTTTGGGAACACACCTTCCAGCTCGACTGGACCCGTCCGTTCGCGAAATACCACAAGATTGAAACTGGCGGGAAGTATATATATCGCCTTAATAAGAGCGAAAACACAATCGCATATACTGGCACTGACAACGACGTTTATTCAAAATTCAACCATCTGACCCAGGTAGCCGCCGTGTATGCGAGCTACACATTCACCAAGGGGGCGTGGGCAGCGCGCGCAGGACTGCGCTACGAGCACAGTTACCTGAGTGCCCAGTACAAGGACGGCAGCCAACCCGATTATCACTCTCACCTCAATGACTGGGTGCCGAGCGCAAGCGTAAACTGGCAGATTGACTGGTCTAATTCACTGAAATGGGCCTTCGCCACTCGCATCAGCCGACCGGGCATCAGTTACCTCAACCCTGTCCGCAACGAAACGGCACAAAGCGTTCACTTCGGTAATCCGCACCTGAGCAGCGCACGCAACTACTCCACTTCGCTCACTTATATGCATATAGGACGGAAGTTTACGTTCAACATTTCGCCCAGTTTCTCTTATTCTAACAGTGGTATAGGAATGGTTCAATACTACGAAGACGGCAAGGAAGTCTCCACCTATGGCAATGTGCTTCGCGAGACATGGGTGGGTATTAACGGATACTTTCAGTGGCAGATTCATGAGAAATCGAGCCTTATGTTCAACGGAAACATCGGGCGGGAATACCAGCGTGCTTCGTCGCTGGGATTGAAGAACTCCGGCTGGAACAGCTTCTTCTTCTCCCAATTCACCCAACAACTGCCGTGGAAACTGCGGCTTACGGCTCACGCCGGCAAATGGGGTGGTGGCATCAGCGGACTTTACGGCAAGACGGGAACCGCCTGGTTCTACGGCTTCGGGCTGCAACGCTCATTCCTTCGTGAAGACAGGCTCACGGTGAGTGTATCGGCACACCGCCCGTTCTCATCGCGGTATATGCGTATGAGCAACAAGACCATTCAGGGCGACTATGTGGGAGAGAGCATAAGCAAATTCACAAACAGCGGCTTCCGCCTGAACATCTCTTACCGTTTCGGCTCGCTTAACGCAAGCGTGAAAAAGACCAACACTACCATCGACAACAACGACCTCGTGGGGGGCAGTTCGGCTGGTGGCAACTCTGGCGGCGGCAACGCTCAGCAGCAGCCTGGCGGCAACTAACAAGTGTTGTTATTGATTAGGAATTCGGTAATCAAACTCATCGACCTGCGTAACTCCCATCTGCGTGAGAACTCTGCGGGAAGCGGTCACGTCGCTGTCGGTATTGTGGTTAGGTATGTGAGGCACACGCACCGTCACGCGCTCACTCATTCCCTCATGCGCCATGAGCCATCGCAGGTTTTCCAGCACAAGGTGGTTGTCTAAATCCGTATAAGCCCGGTAGATTTCGGGATTCATGTCCTTTATGTCGATTATGAAATTCGACACAACAGGCAGCACGCGCTCCAGATGCCCGCGCTGAACGTTGAGCGAAGTCTCAATGTTGATCGTCCACTGGGGCAGACACAGCGCAGCGAAAGCCTCGATAAAGCGACTCTGCAGCAACGGTTCACCGCCCCCGAAGGTTACCCCTCCTCCGGTGGCAAGGAAATAAAGGTTGTCGATGCCCACTTCGTCAACGAGTTGCTGCGGTGTCACTCTGCGCCACGGGCGGTTGGCATCGTGACAGGAGTCGTTGATGCAATAACGACAGTGTAGCGGACATCCCTGAAATGCCACAAGCGTAGTCACGCCCTTGCCGTCAACGAGAAGACGGTGGCGCGCTACGCCTATGATTGGAACGTTAAGGTTGTCGGTAACCAAAGTTATTCCTTCGATGCTTTTTGTGATTCCGGTGTCTGTTCTGCCTTTTCAGGATTTACGACTTCGGCGCTGTCAATAACAACGTCGCCTTCCATACAAACCTCGGTTGTGTCATTATACGGCTGCTCTAAATAGCCGGCTTCCTGACCGCCACCGGGATTGCACGATGAGGCAAACGACGTCAGCGCCAGTGTGAGACCGGCGACCTTGACAGCTTTTCCAAGTCGCTGACGCACTTGCAACTGCTGCTCAAGCCATCTCATCTCGCTCTCGCATTTGGGACAGGTACCGGCGCAGTCGCCCTCATGATGACACTCTGCGGGATTGTAATCAATCTCGTTGGCTGCGGCAATATCTCGGCGTATGCCTTTCAGCGTTTCGCAAATCTTCTTTCCTTGTTCCATAATATCAGAGTTTTATTGTTCGCCGCAAATATAGCGATTTTTTAATAATTCACAAAAATAACGCCTTTTTTACCGGTTTTCAGAGCTCATAGAGTTCCCGGAATAATGGAAATATCACTCTATCAGGTAGCAACTGATGGAATCACCCTCAATTTCGTCCATAAACTGATAGACCGAGTCGCTTTTCCAAAGCTCTTTTGTTTTCAGCGTACCTATTACTCCCAGATTTATGCCTGCTCCTCCGCCAATTCTCTCAGTTCCAGCTTCTTTTTTCTTTTTCTTCTGGGGAGCGGGAGTGTTGCTGTAGGAATAGAAAAGTGCCTTGCTTGTGGTGTAGATGTTTTTCTTCTTCTCCTGAGCAAGTTTGCCAATTTTTCCACTGTATTTCTTCTTCACAAGCCAACGCTTGCCGCTGGCTTTATCCACCACCATGAGAATTCCGTCTTCGGCGATGGAAACCTTGGCATTTTCGTCAATGTCAGTGCCTATGCGCAGCTGTGCTCCATCCACCAGCACATTTACCGCCTTTTCCACATGGAATGTTCGGGCAAGAGCAACTGTAAGCGCAAACATCATCAGCACGAGGCAGAATATTCGGTATTTTTTCATGATTCAAAAAAATTTTATTCAGTGATTAATGATTTTTTCAGCCATTTCCATTTATATTTGGCTCGGAATGCTTTAAGCGCGGCCTGATAGATGTTGCGGCTTTCCACCACAAGCAGCACCGCCGTGAATATAAATGTGAGCATATAATACCGTCCGTGCAGCGTAGCATTCATCATGAATACGGTAAGCACCGCAAGCATGGGAAGAAGCACTATGTTGGTAAGGTAACTGCTTTTCACCCACTCCCTTATAAAAATAAGCCATGGACGTTTGGTATCAGGGAATCTTGTGCGAAGGGCATAGAGAAGGACATCGAACAAATAGCAGAGAATAAAAGCCAGCAACACGTTCACCCATAGAGGAATGTGGAACGGATAACTGTCGGTGGAATGCAGCGTTTCCAAAGCGGCCGCATGTATCTCCACCCCGGGCATATATCCACGGTTTGAAGGAACACGGAAGTTGTCGGTTCCCGAAGTTACCTGACCAAGCAACAC
>JAGCVR010000088.1 GCA_017962285.1 Muribaculaceae bacterium
GACGTGTTCCATCCGAAGAAGGGTATAAGTTTTATGTCAGTGAGATAATTAATGATAAAACGTTAAATAATACTATTTATGAAGTTGATTCATTTCCTGAGGTTGATGAAATTATCGATAAGCCACTGCCCGTGCTCCTTCACAAGTTCAAGGCGCACAGGAGTCTCCTCGCCGAAGTTGTGCAGATTGAGCCACACCGTGGCATGGTCCAGATTGTCGCCGGTGACGCTCTCAACCTTGAAACCGTCGGCACTGAAATCGCCCACGTCCTGCCCCATTACCCAGTAATCTACGTCGAGGCAAAGCTCATCGGTCCGTTGCTCTTTATCACAGACCTTATTAAAGAGGTCCACCCAGCTGGGAGTACAATACTTCTCATTGCGATTCTCAACGGCAGCTTCACCGTCGGTTTCCACGGCATTTTCTTCATAACCCCGGATTTGGGCTTCCAGAGAAGCATAGATTTCCTTAACACGTTCCAGTATTTCTTTTTCAGCGGCAGGCGTCATGACATACACCATGCCCGGGCCATCGAGAACGTGCCCTTTATATGGCACCGTTTCTCCGAGTAATTCACTGGACAACGCTACGGGAACAAGCAAAAGCGCTCCAATCAATGTCATTATATATTTCATAAGAATAGGGTTTTTGTTACTTCGTTTTCTTAAAATACACTCCGTCCACGCTTCCGGCAAAGCATTTCACGTCTTCGCCATTTCTTGCGGTACGAACAACCACGAATTTCTTATAGAACTGAGCTTCAACACCAAGCCCGGTTTCATCGAAATCCTTCTTGTAGAACGAATCATAGGTCATCGGTATCAGCTGAACCGGAGCGTCGGGCTTCGTTGCCAGCGACACATCGCCAAATTCATGGCACCGGAAACTGAACGCAACGGCATGGTTCACCGATTCCGAGAAAGTGGCAGTGTTGGTTACCATCCGGTTCAGGTTTTTATCCCAGATCTTGTAGGCATATTCACCCTTTATGTCGCTCTCACTGGCATAATCGTAGAATTGGGAGAAATCAGCGTGACATGCCGCATCTTCCACGTTTATCTTGAAAGTCTGCCCTGTGCGCGGATTAGTCCAGATTCCATCGTACAATACGGGGTAATCCTCGCCGGTTTCGAGGTCAATCTTGAAACTGAGCATACCCGTGACGGTGCCGTCGGGCAGGAATTCACGAAGTGAAAAAGATTCGAGATTCACATCGGTATCGCCCACGAGCAGAATCGGAGTACTGTTCACATGGGTGTAGGTAATCTCACCCACTACCACATAAGACCCGTTAACGCAGAACGTGAGGGAAATCGGTATCCGGTTGTCGAGCCGTCCCTCAAAATGGAATTCACCGAGCACATCTGCCCGCAGAGCCGGACAAATCATTGCCACTATGACGGCTATGAGAAACAGTCGCTTCATCTTTCCGCTAATAATCGTTTATAAACAGTGGAGGCATAGAGCCACAAAAAACATCGCGGTCCCATGCCTCCAGAATATTATTATTCTCCGTCGGAAACAAAACCCATGGCACTGGCGAATGCCAGCACCGACTGGTTTGTGCTTTCGATGATAGTCTGCTTGCGCATCTTCTGAAGCTTGGCGAGCATTCGCTCAACGGTTGCCGAAGGCAGATGCCGCACATACTCCAGATTCATCAGCCAGTCGCTCACAGCGTCCATTGGGTCGAGCGACGTATAAGCCGATATCTGCTGAGCGGTGCAGTCCTCAAGGTTGTCGGGCGTGAGAACCACAGCCTGTCCTAAGGAGTGCTCCTCGGGATAAAATGCCAGGAATCTCATGCCGTCTTTGTCTATGTACTGAACACGACTTCCGTAGAGACAGTTATAAGGTGCATCCTGATTCTCGTCGCTCTGCGCCAGTACATATTCGCCCGGCTTACCCGCCTGTTTACGAAGTGCGAATTCCTGATGATTGCCATTGATATCTGTTCCACTGAGCAACATCACGCCGGGCTGGATTTCCTGCGCTTCATACAGAAAAATGCCGTCGAAGAAACAATTGCCCGGCTGCACCACCTGTGCAAGACACATCAAAGGCAACGCCATGAGCAATAATGCTAACTTTCTCATAGTCAAAGAATAATGCTATTAGAAAAGCTGTCCGTTATCCTCGCAGGATTATTGCTTAGGCTCGTCTGTAGGAGCGGCAGCAGGTGCCGGGGCGGGAGCCGGAGCAGCATCCTTGTTGCGGTTTGCAAGTTCTTTGAGCTTGTCTTTCCCCTTGAAGGCAAACACCCAGATGAGGAATCCGGCAAGCGCCAGCAGGCCAATGCCAAGCAACGGACGATAGAAGAGCCATGCGAGAGCTATTACAATCAGCGACCATGCAATTCCAATCACAGTACATACTATTCCCACGCCCCAACCAATAATGTTTGCAATGAAGGGAACCACCTTGAGAATCATCTCCAGGAATCCGAAGATGCCCTTGAGTCCGCTTATCACAAGCATGATGCCTACGAAACGGAGCACCCACGTCCACATTGAGTTGGCTGCGTGCTCGGCTTCAAAAATCTCTTCGGCGTCCTGCTTGCCCATCACCAGGCGCTGGAAACGTTTGCCGTTCTTTGCCTTGAATGGCTTGAAGGTGTCGCCCGAAACTTTAGCGATTACAGTAACCTTTGCGGGAACCACCTTTTCCCATGTCACGCGCACGTCGCCCACCTGAGGAGCACCTGGGGTGAGACCGTAATAGAGTTGGTTTCCACCCATGTGGATGAAATCATAATTGGTCTTCTCTTCAACCTGCACAGCTTCCTGAGTGGTATCGCTCGGAACAATTTCCATCTTCTTGGCCTCGTCCTTACGCTCAGCAACATTTACCTTGCCATAGAAACGCTCGTATGCCACACGGGTGTCGCGGTCGAGCTGCTTAAGCATGTCATCGCTGATATTGGCATCGAAATTCTCTTTCGAGGAGATGCTGTGGATAAGGCTCTCGTTGAGGTTGTAAGCACCGAACGACACATTCTCAGCCCACTGCTCAAAGTTGTCTACCGTAGCCAGAACGGTGTTTTTGTTCTGATAAGCCGGATCGTGGAACTCGCTCGACTGAATGGGGCTGCTCACCCAATCCTTACTGTAGGTGTAGGTGGTGGTAGTAACCTCTTTGCCACCGAGTTTATCCTCACTGTGACTCTCGGAGTGCTCAACCCACTGATAGTACTCAACATTGCGGCTCAGCCTGATGGCTGTGGCGCCAAATCCAAACTGCGGATCACTCAGCGAGTCGGTCGTGGTAGCCATAGCCGACCCACAAATCAGTTCGCCGTCGAGTGCCGGGTCGATTTTATTTGGATTTTCCATTTCAACGTAAGCACCTTCCGCCTCGTTGAGCATCTTGTCGGTCTTAACGGCGCGCCCTTCGTTCCACCAGAGCAGAGCTGTGGCAGCGATAAAGAGCAGAATTCCAGTACCGATTCCCTTGAACGAATTTCCCACTCGGGTTCCATAACCCGTGGTTGTTGTTTCTTGATAAGCCATAGAATTATGCGGTTTTTAATGTTAATAAATATTCAAAAATACAGCCCTAAATTAGTCATTTTTTTTGAAAACGCAAAATTTAGGTGTGTTTTCAGCGGTCAGTCGTCATCCGCCACTGTGAGTCGGTTTTCGTTCATTCTGCTCATATACTGCTGAATCACAGCCTTCAGGAACTGTTCCATCGCAGCCTGCTTCTCAACTTTTCCTATCAGATTCCGCTTAAGCAGCGGGTCGCACTTGAATTCGTAGACGGCAGTGGTCTTTTCTCCATCGAACTGAAGCAGATAATCGCCTTTAACAAGCTGATACACACCATTATTCCAGTTTACCGCCCACGACTCCATCGGGTCATCGGCAAACAAATCGCATCCGAAAGCGACGTAGGGCTTGTCGTAGCCCAAAAGATGAAGGAGAGAGGGGGTGATGTCGGTCTGCTGTGCAATCACGTCGGAGCGGAGCTGCGGTTTCAGCGTTCCGTTGGGGGTGAAGAATATTATAGGCACGCGATACACACCCAGGTCGGTCTTGTATTCTGGGTGAGACGGCTGATTGGTGTGGTCGGCGACAATTACAAAAATTGTGTTCTTGTACCATTTTTGTCGCTCAGCGCGCTCAAAGAACCGGCGAAGCGAGAGGTCGGTATAGCGCACGCACTTGTGAATGGGCTGGCCGCCCTCCTCCACGAGCGAATCGAGGTACTGCTCCGGCAACCGGTAAGGATGGTGCGAAGAGGCGGTGAACACCGTGGTAAGGAAGGGTTCGGGGAGAGAAGCCATTTTGTCGAGCGTAAACTGAAGGAACGGCTCGTCCCAGATTGCCCACTTGCCGTCAAAGTCGTCCATGCCTCCATATTTCTTGCTGCGGCAGTATTCGTCAAGACCGAAATAGCGGTCGTATCCTATGGAATGTGCGAATGCGCTGAAGCCCATGGATATGTTGTGTCCGCCGTGGAAAAACGCGCTGAAATAGCCTTTCTGCTTGAGCAGATGAGGTAGTCCGTGCACATCGTTGAGCGATGCCGGAGTGAGGAAGAATGGTTCCACGAACATGGGCAGACCTGCCAGAATCGACGGCATGGCATCCATGGAGATGCGTCCGTTGGCAAAGCTGTACTCAAAAGTGAGCGAGCGTTTCAAGAGGGAGTCCACAAACGGCATATACCCCTTGTAGCTGCCACCGTCGATGTCGGGATTAAGGCTGCCGACATATTCTTTGCTCATACTTTCCACGATAAGAATCACCACATTTTTACGCCCCATTGCAAGCGAATCGGAAGGAGAAGGTTTTCTCTCTGGCGTATAGATAGTTGCGAGTTGCTCGGACACGAAATAATCGGGTGTTACATACACGGATTTACCGATGGAACGGATCATGGAAAACGGAGTGTTCAGCACCACCGCCGATTCTATGGGTCGGTTCACATACTGGTTGGCGTTGCTGATGGTTATGGGTCTGGTGCCGGCAGTGGCGCTTCCGCGAATTCCAACAATGGCAAGCGGCGTCAGCACGAGTACCGACACGGTCTGCACAACATAGTAGTGCCAGCGTTTCTTCCACACACTGTTCGAAGGACTTCGGAAACAGATCCACAAAAGAGCCACGATAACGGCAAACGTCAGCACCAGATACCAGTGGCGCGCGAATTCAATGAGGAAAATGGAAGTGATGTTACCCTCGTTGGCAAACTCGCTGAACACAGTGATAGTGCTTCGTCGTCCTGTGTACTGGAAATAGACAGCATCCACAAGATTCGACGCCACCGCCAGCGAATTTGTCAGTACACAAAGCCAATTCAGGATTCGGTGAAACCATGCGGTTTCCTTCAGGTGAAAAGGGAAAAGCGTGAGGACGAGGTAGAGTGAATTAACGTAGAGAATAGCCGATGTGTCGAAGGCCAATGCTCCGTGAAACATATCGCGGAACAACTGCCATGACATAAACGGCGCGAACGTGGACCAATTCTCAAGGAAAAACGCCACACGCGAAATCATCATCACCACATAGACGAGCAGCAGATTTGTTGCCACCGCCCCGATGGGTGACCTGAAAGCACTTCTTATCTTATTATTAGTTAACAAGTTGGCGAGTAATCGAGTTTTCGAGTTTTCGAGTAATCGAATAATCGAGTTAACTGAAAATCAATACTGCTCGGCTTCACTGGGGAACGCCCCGTTTTTCACATCAATTATATACCGTCCCACAGAATCCACAATCTGATCGCCCAAATTGTCGTAATGACGGAGGAACTTGGGCTTGAAGCCACGGTTCAGCCCCAGCATATCGTGCAGTACCAGCACCTGTCCGCCCGTTCCCGCACCGGCACCGATGCCTATTGTGGGAATGCTGAGCATATCCGAAACTCTGGCGGCAAGAACAGCGGGGATTTTTTCAAGCACCAGGATGAAGCACCCCAGTTCCTGCAGAAGTTGCGCGTCCTCAATAAGTTTCTGCGCCTCGGCTTCTTCATCAGCACGGAGTGCAAAACTGCCGAACTTATAGACCGACTGCGGCGTCAGCCCGAGATGACCGCACACGGGAATACCGGCACGCAGAATCATCTTTATCGACTCGGCAACTTCGGCACCGCCTTCAAGCTTCACGCCGTCGGCACCGGTTTCCTGCATTATGCGCACGGCGTTGCGCTGCGCCACAAAGGGGTCGCCCTGATAAGTGCCAAACGGCATGTCCACCAGCACCATGGCGCGCTTTGCGGCACGCGCCACCGAGCGCCCATAGACTATCATTTCATCGAGAGTGATGGGGATTGTGGTGTAATTCCCCTGCATGATATTGGATGCGCTGTCGCCCACAAGAATTATATCCACACCCGCATCGTCCAAAAGGGTGGCAAGTGTGAAATCGTAGGAAGTGAGCATGGCTATCTTTTCACCACTGCGCTTCATTTCGGCAATACGCTTGGTAGTAACTTTCTTCGTATCAGTAACTGTGTAAGTTGACATTTTAAATGTGAGTTAAAAATGAATTTAAATTATCTACGTTATTGAAATTTTGTGCAAATTTAGAAACAATTCGGCTTTTAACAACGTTTTTTCTCGCATATTTTGCACAATTGGGAGCAAAACACTATCTTTGCAAAAATACATACATTAAATTATTATGAAAAAATTCTTATTACTATTAGTTGCGATTTTCGCATGCACAAGCGCCGCCCTTGCTGAAAAGCAGGCTGTGGCAGTACTGAAAGCCGATATCCATTGCGACAACTGCAAGGATAAGATTCTCCAGAACGTGAAGACTCTGGGCGACGGCATCAAAGACGTGAAAGTGGACGTTCCATCACAGATAGTGTTTGTGGAATATGACGCCGAAAAGAATTCGGAAGCAAACATTATAGCCGGACTCGGAAAACTCGACGTGAAAGCCGAGCGGGCAAGTGCCGACAAGATGCCGCCGAAAGGCCACAAGCCTCAATGCGACAAGGCCAAACCCGAACGCGCAAGGATTAACGATTGCGGCAAAGAAAAGGCTGGCTGTGAAAAGGTTAAACCCGACTTCAACAAGAAAAAACCTGAGTGCGACAAGGCTAAGGCCAAATGCGACAAAAAGCCTGAATGCGACAAGGCAAAGAAACCTGAGTGCGACAAGGCCAAGGATGGCTGCAAAAAGTCCAAAGCCGACTGCTGCGACAAGAAGGAAATGAAAAAAGACTGCTGCGGCAAGCCCGACTGCTGCAAAAACGAATGCAAGCAATCCGGCAAGAAATGCTGCGGCAAGAAAGACTGTTGCCCCGAGAAGGGATGTTAGTCGTTGACAAGTAAACGAGTAAACAAGTTAACGAGTTAACGAGCAGATACTTAAATCAGTAAACGAGTAAACGAGTAAACAAGTTAACAAGCTATTAGATTTTAGATTTTAGACGTTAGATAAAAACTAATTTAATTTCATACAGTCATGAAAAAGATTGCACTGCTTATTGCGGGGATGTTCATGTGCCTCACCGCGTTTGCTACCGACTACGCCGGACAGCTCACGGCAACCATCGTTGGCGACCCGTCGGAATTTGACCCTGCCGATGCAACCGCTACAGTTGCTCTCAGCGGCGGCAAGTATTCGCTGACGATAAAGAACATCATTGCCAATTACAACGGAACCGACTTTCCAATCGGCACTCTTCAGTTCATAAACCTTACCGGCACTTACGACGGCAACGGCTACACCCGCATTTCGTACGACGGCACCTGCCGCATCCTCAACGGCGACGACCCTAACGTCACGTTTTGGTACGGCAGCATGTTCGGCGAAGTCCCGATGACGATGACAGCCCTGTTCAACGACGATGACCTCACCGCCAACATTCTCATTGACGCCTCAGGCACCTTGCTCGGCAAGAAACTGAACGTGAACTTCGAGACGCTTGAAAAATATCCGGTGAAAATCAACGGTGTGAACATCAATTCCAAAACCGCTACTGATGTGCTGGGCGACGGGGCTTCTAAAGTCACATTCAATCCCGAGACAAAGACACTAACGCTCCGAGGCGTCACGCTGACTTCAACTGAAAGCAACGAGTATGGTCCCGTGATTGAGATCCTCTACCCCTCCAGTGAGACATTCACCATCGTGGTGCCAAAAGGAACAACCAACTCGATTCAACACACATATTACGGAAGAGGTATCGAATCATCGTGCAACCTGACCATAAAAGAGGAAGGCGAACTTAATGTGAATGTTGGAGATGATTATGCCATTTTAATGAACGACACATATCCCAACCAGATTATCTCGCTTTACCTCGACCGTGTGAAAATGACCATATCGGGATATTCCGGCGGTATAGCGACCTTAGGAAGCTACCACTTATTAAGATTGAACGGCTGCAATGTGACTTCAACATCAAGGAACGGGACCTGCGGAATCAGCGGTTTCTACACATTAGACGCCAAAAACGTAAAGTATCAGTACAGCGACACCGAGTGGGACCGCCAACACGGATTCTACCGCTACTATAACAACACATACAACACGCTTAGCACCGTAAAGATTCTTCCTGACGTTACCCTTTATCCGGTATATATCAACGGCGTGCAGCTATCGAGCGCAAACAACAATTACAACACCGATTTCGACGGAGCCCTCAAGAGCGGATATATAACCTACACGCCCGAAGACAAGACCCTGGGACTCAACAATGCAACGATTGAAACCGAAAACGGAGGCATTATCCTTGATGATGCCGGCATGACACTTCTCGGCATAGGAGCAAATAATATCTCATCCACCTACACAAGCAAACCAGCAGTGCAATTCGCCGGTTATCCTGCAACAATCTACTACGGCACATTCAACATAACCGGTGCCGGTGGTGCCATAAGCGTAAATCGTAATGGTTCAGAAGGCGATGTGCTGGAATTCAACAATTGTACGGTGAAGGCAGTGAGCACAAGCAACCAATGCGCATTCTGGGTGCCATTTTCGAACTCACTTAAGGTTACACTAAGCATTAAAAACTCGAACGTTAAGGCGAAATGCCAAGGCAATAGTGCAATCAACGGATTCAAAGAAATGGTGCTCGATGAAACTCTCCTCACCCGTCCGGAAGGCGGATATCTCAGAGACGGACGCATAATGAACAGTGACGGAACAATCTATAACGACACAATCGTGTGGGAGAAGATCCGCAAATACTGGCTATGGGTTGGTGGAGAACGAATCACCCAGCTGAACAAGGACAACATCACCTCCTGCGTGACCGAAGGCAACGTTTATTTCGACGAAAACACCTACACGCTCTACCTGGAAGACGCCACTATCAGGCACGACAATTCAACAGGCATTGACTACGTCGACTCGTCCAGACCCCTAACCATCAGATATTCCGGTGACTGCAACATCAACAGCATCAACGCAAGTACCGCACAGACCGGAATCTCCAGTTACGGACCTATAAAAATTACAGGAAACGGGTATCTGTATATCAGTTCTCTCGGAGAAGCCATCAACCATTACTCTGGCGACTTCACCATTGAGAATGCGAATGTTGGAGTGTTCGGAACAATAAACGGTGCAAGCTCCACCGAACTCCTCATCAACGCAAGCAATGTCTTTGCATCCGTGACCGGCAACAACACCAAGGTTTATGACGGTTTCGGTAACGTGAAGCTCAAAAACTGCGAGGTGATATATCCGCAAGGCGGAGCAACCTACGACACTACGCTACACACATTCCTTGATTCAAACAGCAACCCATGTGCTATGGTGAACATCCAAGCCACCGCACTGTTGGGCGACATGGACGGCAACGGACTTCTTGAGGTGAACGACGTGGTAATCCTCGCCGAACTCGCTATGGAAGGTGGCGCCACCGCCGAACAACTTTCGATTGGCGACTTGGACGGCAGCGGCACAATCGACGTGAACGACGTGGTAATCCTCGCCGGACTGGTGATGGGCTCGTAACGAGCAGTTGACAAGTTAACGAGTAAACAAGTTAACAAGCAGATACTTAAATCAGTTGACAAGTAAACAAGTAAACAAGTTGACAAGCAGATACTTAAATCAGTTGACAAGTAAACAAGTAAACAAGTTGACAAGTTGACAAGCTATTAGACTTTAGACTTAAGATTTTAGATAAGTGGGCGCTCCCAGTGCGGGAGCGCCCACTGTTTGTGCGAGGCATTTAGACGGCGGAAGACTCGGAGTTTTCGGAATACTCGGAATACTCGGAGAACTCGGAAGGCTGGAGGGCTCGGGATTTTTTCTGGAGAGGGAGAGATCAATGTGATTTGTTGTTTTTTGCAGGCTCATTAAACTTTTTTTCACAAAACATTTCACCAATTAAAACTTTTTACTTACCTTTGTTTACTTAACACAAGACATGCCCAGAAAACGAAAGATATTTATCTTAATTTAACTTAAAAACTAAACATAATTTACAATATTATTTACTTTATGAGACTTAAACTGTTTATGCTACTTGCGCTATTCGCATCCACTCAGCTGCTGGCTCAGACTGGGGTGCGAGGCGTGGTTGTGGATGCCCAGTCGAAACTGCCAGTGGCAGGTGCCACCGTTATTCTCGACGTTCAGGGCAATTCTGCCATCACAGGCCCTAACGGCGACTTCATCATCGCCGACGCCAAAGAAGGCACCGACAACCTATTAATTCTTGCCTACGGCTACAGCGACCTGCTCCAGGAAGTGAGTATCTTCACCAACAATGTTTACAACATCGGGACAGTGGAGCTGAAACCGACGGCATTTAGTGCTGTTGACAACTACAAGGAATCCACGAGCGACATGACAATCTCGGAATCGGACCTTGAAGATGAAGAGGGAAACACCCAGACAGTGGGCTTGCTCACCGGCTCTGGCGACAACCAATTCTATCAGGCAGCAAGTTTCAAATTCAGCATCATGCGCTTCCGCATTCGCGGCTACCAAAACGAGTATTCACAGACCTACATCAATGGCGTGAATTTCAATGACGTGGCTCGCGGCCGCTTCAACTACTCGATGACCGGCGGTCTTAACCAGGCCTTCAAGAGCAAAAGCAACTTTATGGGCGTGGAAGCAGCAAGCTTCGGCTTCGGCGGACTCGGTGGCGCCACCAACATCAACACGCAGGCCAAGGACTATGCTCCCGGCTTCCGTGGAAGTGTGGCTTACACCAACGGCAGCTACAAATGGCGCGGAATGGTTACTTACGCAACCGGCTTGAGCGCAACGGGATGGGCACTCACCCTCTCGGCTGTGGTGCGCTACGCCGACGAAGGTATCTATCCGGGCTCGTTCTACAACAGCTGGGGTTACTTCGCTTCACTGCAGAAAGTGTTCAACCGCCATCACAGTCTTTCGCTCACCACGTTTGGAGCCCCCACAAAACGCGCTTCGAACATGGCGACCTACGAAGAAGCCTACGAACTGGCAGGAAGCACACTCTACAACCCCGCCTGGGGCTGGCAGGAAGGCAAAAAGCGTAATCACCGCGTGGTGGAATCGTTCAGCCCCACAGCCATCCTGAACTGGATATGGGACATCAACGACAATGCCAAACTCAACACCGGCGTGGCGTTCCAGAAATCGTTCTATGCTTCGTCGAGCATTAACTGGAACAAGGCTGCCGACCCGAAACCCGACTACTACCGTTATCTCCCGTCGTACTACACCGATGAGTCAACAAAAGAACTCTACACCGACCTTTGGCTCAATGACGAAAGTCACCGCCAGATGGACTGGGACGGAATGTATCAGGCAAACTACAAGAACAACCTTATCGCCGACCAGACTGGCGTGGAACACGGCTCGACCTACATGGTTGAAAACCGCCACAGCAACCAGGCCGCATGGATGTTCAACACCAACCTGAACATGCGCATCAACAAGGCCCTGACATTGCAAGGCGGCTTGGGACTTAACTACACCAACTCATCCTACTACAAGACGATGAAAGACCTGCTGGGCGGACGCTACTGGCTCGACACCGACCCATTCAGCGAGCGCGACTTCTCGGGCGACAACATCGTTACTCAGAACAACACACTCGACCCCGACCGCAAGATATTCAAGGGCGACCGCTTCGGTTACGACTACAACATCTACGGACTTAAGGGCAACTTCTGGCTGCAGAACGTGTGGAACCTGCCCAAGTGGGACATCACTTACAGCGCCAACATCAGCTACAGTTCATTCCAGCGCGAAGGCTTCATGCTCAACGGTCGTTCCATTGAGCGCGAATACCTCGACGACGAACATAAAGTGTGGATCTACAAGACCGACAGCAAGGGCAACTACATCAACAACTCCTACGGCAAAGGCGTCAAGCACGACTTCGTGAACTACGCGTTCAAAGCCGGCTTGACATTCAAGCTCGACGGCCGCAACAACTTCCAGCTGCACGGATACTACGGAACACACGCACCTCTGTCGTACAACGCCTACGTGTCGCCACGCATCAAGGACGACGTAATCACCAACCTCAAGAGCGAGAAAGTGTGGAGCGTTGACCTGGGCTACAACTGGAACTACCGTCTGTTCAAGGGTAACATCACCGCATTCTACACCGACATGCGCGACGGAACCGAACGCACCGCGTTCTACGACGATGCTATGAACACATTTGTGAACTACGCACTTACCGGAGTGAACAAAGTGTTCAAGGGTGTGGAACTGGGACTCGCATTCAAGGTTACTCCTTCAGTGACACTGAGCGGTGCAGCCACAGTGGCTCGCTACCAGTACAAGAACCGTCCCCTTGGAACCCGCAGCGTTGAAAATGGACTTTATGAAGATATCACCAAGACCGTTTACCTGAAGAACTACTATGTGGGCGGAACACCACAGGAGGCTTACAACGTGAGCGTGAACTGGGCTGCTCCCAAGCGCTGGTTCTTCGAAGTGAGCGGTACTTATCTGAACCGCGCATACGTGGACCTCACCCCGATGCGCCACGAACAGATGGACGACCTGTGGACACTCGCCACCGACATGGACGACCTCCGCAGCCGCTATGCCGAACTGAACACTCAGGAAAAACTCAACGACGCATTCGTGGTTGACTGCAGCGTGGGACACATCATCTATCTTAACCGCCGCGCTTCGCTGAACCTGAACCTGAGCATCAACAACCTGCTCAACAACACCCACATCATGACCGGTGGATATCAGCAAGGACGTATCGACACCAAGACCCTTTCGGCAAAACTTCCCAACAAGTACTATTATGCCCAGGGAATTAAGATTTTCCTCAACATTGGCGTACGATTCTAATAAAACCAATTTTTTCCAGAAGATTCAATCAAATCAAAAATCGATAATAATAAAAACATTAGCATAATATGAAACGTATTAATTTTTATCTAAGCATTCTGCTCCTGTCGGTGTTTGCAATCAGTTGCAACGACGAGTTCGATATGCCACCATTGGTAGTGCCCCAGCCTGAGCACACTCCCAATATGACTATCAAGGAATTCAAGGAGAAATACTGGCAAGATGTGGTGAACTACATCGACACCGTGAAAGAGGACATCATTATCGGTGGACGCATTGTAAGTTCTGACGAAAGCGGCAACATCTACAAGTCGCTCTACATCCAAGACGAGACCGGTGCTCTGAAACTTTCCATCAACCAGAGCAACATCTACACCACCTACCGTATCGGTCAGGAAATCGTTATTCCTCTGAAATATGTGGAAAAGAGTAAAGACGAGAACGGCAACAGCATCGGCGACCCCAACAACATCTACGTGGGCAAGTACAACGGTCAGCAACAGCTCGGTTTCCCCGCATGGTATGCACAAGGCAAAGTGTGGGAAGCAACATTCATGCCCTACGAGGCATTCCAGAGCCGCGTTGAACCCAGCGGATTGCCCGACA
Source organism: Muribaculaceae bacterium (assembly GCA_017962285.1). Lineage (GTDB taxonomy): Bacteria > Bacteroidota > Bacteroidia > Bacteroidales > Muribaculaceae > Sodaliphilus. The sequence continues at coordinate 13,842 of JAGCVR010000088.1, forward strand.
TGGCCGGCGTTACCGCAGCATCAATCAAGATTTCGGACCTCACACACACACCCGAAGTTCTGCGCGAATATCAAGGCCGCCTCGTGAAAATCGATGACGTGAAATTCGCGGATGCCGACGGAACCGCCACTTTTGCAACTTACCAGTCAACAACCAACCGCAACCTTCAGGATGCCGACGGCAACACACTGGTGGTTCGTAACAGCGGCTACGCTTCGTTCTACGGCGAGATTCTGCCAATGGGTGAAGGAACAGTTTACGGCGTGCTGGACTACTACAACACCCGTAACGGTCAAGACGGAACATGGCAGCTCTATCTGCGCAGCTCGGAAGACTGCATTGGCTTCATCACCGATACCAAGGGACTTCTCAAAGACCCATACACAGTTCAGGAAGCAATCGATGTTCAGAACCAAGGCAAGAACGGCTGGACCATGGGTTACATAGTGGGCGCCGTGGCTCCTGAGGTTACCACAATCTCCGGCAGCTCCGACATTGAGTTCAAGAGTCCGACGACTCTCGACAACACTCTAGTTATTGCCGACAGCAAGGACGAAACCGACATCAACAAGTGCTTGGTTATCGCACTGCCCGATGGCTCACCACTGCGCACACAAGCCAACCAAAGAGACAACGCCAAGGCCTATGGCACTATGATTTACCTCAAGGGTGAACTGGCATCGTTCATGGGTGCAAATGGTATTGTGGGCAACAGCGGCTCCGACGACGAATTCAAGATGACCGTTGTTACCGGTGGCGTTACCACCCTGAACGAAGGATTTGAAAGCGCCGACAAGAAGATACCCGACACTTGGAAACAAGTTCAGGTAAGCGGCGACAAGGCTTGGTACATCACATCGTTCGACAACAACCAGTATGCTGCCATGACCGGTTACAAGGGAACCAAACCACCGTTCGACCAGTGGCTCATCACTCCAGCGCTTGACATAGCCGGCGCAGCCGACAAGACTTTCAACTTCCGCACTCAGGTTGCAGGATACGGAAGCACCACCACTGTGTTTGAAGTGTATATCCTCAACAGCAACGACCCGACTACCGCTTCGGTTAAGGAAAAACTCAATCCGAAACTCGCTGTTCCGTCCACAACCGCTACTTACAGCGACTGGGTGAACTCGGGCGACATCGACCTGAGCAAGTACGAAGGCACTTACTTCATCGGCTTCCGCTTCTACGCAACCCAGGATGCCAACTACGCAACCTGGTGTCTGGACGACGTGAAGTTCAATGCAGGCGGCGGAGAGGTTGATCCACCACAACCTCAGAATGACAACCGCGCCGACCTTGAGACTCTCAACGGCGGCGAAGCTAAGGGAACTTACGGCAATTACACCACCACAAAGGGTTGGACCGCAGAAAACTGCAACGTACTCATTGGCGGTGAAGCCGACAGCAACCCCGTGTTCCAGTTCATCGGTTTCATGACCGGCTCCACAAGCACCTACGCTATGGCAGCCTGCCTCAACGGCAAGAATACAACTGTGGGAGTCCTGACTTCGCCTCGCCTCACCGGCAGCCCCAAGAAGCTGAAATTCAACTATGGCATGCCTTATGGCAACGATAAGATTAAAGTTCTCATTGAAGTGTTCGACGCTGCAGATTTCTCGGCACAGCAGTTAAATCCGAATCCATTGTGGTCGGACATCCTGTCCCCGGAAAACGCAGCTCAGAAGGTTCTCTACTCTTATGAGAAGGATATCGTAGGCGTTGCCACCAACACGTTCATAATTCGCATCACGAACCAGTGTCCACAGGGTTCAAGCAGCAACAAGGACCGTGTGGCAATCTGGAACCTGGAATGGGAACTCAACTAAGCTAAATACCACATAATCACATAGGTGAATGAAATAGACCGGCTCGCGTGAGTCGGTCTATTGTTTTTCGGTTTTAACTTATAAGTCTTATAGGACTTATAGGGCCTATAAGGGAACGGCCTCAAACGGTTATTCCTTCTCGCCGTAGAGAAGGTCGCCGCAGTCGCCGAGCCCAGGAACGATATAGGACTTTTCGTTGAGCTCGTGATCGATGTCGCAAACCCAGAGCGTGGTCCGCTTTTCGGGGAAACGCTGGCTTATGTATTCAATAGCCTTGTCGGAAGCGATGACACTTGCCAGATGGATGTGCTTTGGCTGGCCTTTGGTCATCAGAGCCTGGAAAGCGAGGTCCATCGATGAGCCTGTGGCAAGCATGGGGTCAACGATGAGAACGGTTTTGTTGTCGATACGCGGACAAGCCATATACTCAATGTAGATTTTGAATTCGTTGGTTTTCTCTATAAACTTGCGATAAGCCGAGATAAACCCGTTTTCCGACTGGTCGAGATAGCTGAGGAAGCCCTCGTGGAAGGGCAGACCGGCACGGAGAATCGTGGTGAGCACCACCTGTTCCTTGATGACATTTGTGAGTTTCACACCCAGCGGAGTTTGTGTCTCCACAGCGTGATACTCGAGGCGCTTGGAGATTTCATACGCCATGATTTGCCCCAGTCGCTGAATGTTGGTACGGAAGCGAAGTCGCTCCTGCTGCAGGTTTTTGTCCCTGATTTCGCTCATGAACTGACCCACGAGCGAGTTTTGTGCGCACAGATTAATAATTTCCATTTTCGTTAAGATTATATTTGTTTAGTATTTTTGTCGCTTGAAGTTTATCTTTCGCCAGCTGAACGGCGAGGTCGGGAATTGAAGGAAATGAGATTTCGCCTCTTAGCCTCTGAATAAACCGCACTGCCATTTGCTTGCCGTAGAGTTCCTCGCCGTTGTAATTAAAGAGATTTGTCTCAAGTGAGATATCGCCTTGCTGCGTCACAGAAGGCTTTGAACCAAGCCCTGCCATTCCCTGATACTGGACGCCGTCAATTGTCGCCACCACAGCATAAGCGCCACGTGGCGGAAGAATCTTCCCATGTGGCAGTGGGCTTATGTTGGCAGTGGGGAATCCTATTCTTGAGCCGTTGTGCAGTCCTTGTGTAACGGTTCCTTGAATGGTGAATTCATATCCGAGCAAGCCATTTGCCTCTGCGATTTGCCCGTCGGTGATTAATTTGCGGATTCTCGATGAGCTTACCGATTCTGAGTGAAACTCTTCGGCCCTGA
>JAGCVR010000089.1 GCA_017962285.1 Muribaculaceae bacterium
AACACAAGAATCAGGCGGCTTTTCGTGCTAGCCAAGATATCGGCAGTGCTCTTTTGCATCTCCGCCGCACTGATGTTTCACCCCGTGAGCGGTGCCAACGACTGGATTGCCTTTCTGCTGGCGGGAGCCGTGGTGCAGATATATGTGTCGTTCGTATTAGACCGCGAATTACGCAAGGAGAAAAACGATTGATTTTCTTTTTTTAGCCCGCCAAAGTGCTAAAAAATGTGGAATTTGCAAATAATTCGCAAGTAATTAGTAATTTTGCAGTTTGATGAAACTTAATCTTTGCATCGACAAGGGCAACACTCGGGTAAAAGTGTCGTTGTTCCACGGCACCAGGCATTTGGAAACGTACTTTGCCCCTTCGCTTACCGGCATGGATTTCGCTGAAGTCTTGCACGGCAGAGTGGCGGATGCGGCGATCTATTCAGGTGTTGCCGGAAACGATGCCGAGATTATGGAGTATCTGCAGAAACACGCTCACCGCGTGCTCAACGTGAGAGATGCCGTCCTGCCCATAGCGGTGACGTATTCCACGCCCCAGTCACTGGGGTCCGACCGGATAGCAGCGGCTGTCGGTGCACGCACTTTGTTTCCCGAAGGGCATTTGCTCGTGGTGGATGCCGGAAGCGCTCTCACCATCGATTTGGTGGACGAGACGGGTTTCGCAGGCGGACTTATTTCACCAGGAGTGAGAATGAGGCTGCGTGCTTTGCATGAATTCACAGGACGCCTGCCACTTGTCGAGCCTGATGGCTCTGCCCCATTTGTGGGCGACAGCACCGAAACGTGCATCCGCAGCGGCGTGCTGCTGGGAGTGGCTGCCGAGATTGATGCCGCAGCTGAGCGCAACCGTCCCGACGGGAAGGAAATAAAGGTGGTAATGACCGGTGGTGATGCCGTGTTGCTGCAGACTTATGTTAAAAATGAAGTAATAGTGGAAGAGCATTTGCTCGCCAAAGGATTGAACCGAATATTATTAGAAAATGAACACATATCGTAAACTTTTGTTAGCCATGGCGGCGATAATTGCCATCGCGCCGTTTGCTCAGGGACAGAATTCCATCACACCCTATTCAAAAATAGGATATGGTATGCTCAGCGACAACGTGTCGGGCGCTCAGCGACAAATCGGCGGAGTTGGATATGCCATGCAGAACCCACGTCAGGTCAAAGAAATCAATCCGGCTTCTTATTCTCAGGTGGACTCTCTTACGTTTATCTGGGACGTGGGTATCGACCTCACAAACCTCTGGTCGAAAGAAAACGACAAGAAAGCCCACAGCTTCGGAGGAGGACTCGACTACATCAACGCCATGTTCCGCATTCATCCGCACTTTGGCGGATCCTTCGGAGTGGTGCCCTATTCGTCGGTGGGATATTCTTTCGGAACTGAAATCAACGATGGAGTAGAAAGCCGTGCGGGAGAAGGCGGAATCAACGAACTCTATCTCGGATTCGGAATAGAGCCGTTCAGGAACTTCTCGCTCGGTGCCAACTTCTCTTACACCTTCGGAACAATCACTAACGACACCTTCGTCTATGGCTCCTCAAGTTCCATCTTTGAGCGCGCAATCGAAGTCCGCGACTGGAACGTCCACGTGGGTATGCAGTATGCAATCGATGTGACACCGAGAGACCGCGTGGTTATCGGTGCCACCTACACGCCGAAGAAGAGTTTCCACGGGCACCGCTGGGGCGCGTACTACGACCTGGGACAAGACAAGGATGCCGACACCATAGGATACATATCCCTCAAAGGAAACTTTGAGCAGCCTCACAGCATAGGCGGCGGAATCAGTTTCTCACACAACAACCGCATCACAGCCGAAGTGGATTTCACATACCAGAACTGGGCCAAGGCAAAATACCTCCCTCTGGAAGGTTTCGAGAGCAACGACATGAAGTTTGACAACCGCTGGAAAGTAGCCGCAGGTGTCCAGTACACACCAATGCGGGGAACAAGCTATCTGAACAGGATGGTTTACCGCATGGGAGCGTTCTTCAACCACGACTACATGAACATCATTGGCAACAACGTGCGCGACTACGGAATCTCATTTGGATTCGGACTCCCCACATCATCGGTAACTTCGAAGACCATGATCAACCTGGGTTTTGAATGGAAACACCGCTACAGCGCTCCCACGTTGCTTATCAGTGAAAACTACTTCAACATCACGCTCAGCGTCAACTTCAACGAGCTCTGGTTCTGGAAAAACAAAATCCGTTAATCGCCCACAATCAAGCATCAGGGTGTCCGGAATGAGACTTATTCCGCTGACAATATTATCTTTATGCCTGTGTTCGTCTTTGCTAGGATGCAAAGACGAGGTGAAGAATGTTGCCGCGCACGGAGTCAATCCCGGGAAAGTGCCCACCATGGTATCACACGACGTGAACACGGTAATAAGCGATTCGGGGCATGTCCGCTACAGAATCACCACTCCGCTCTGGCAGATGTTTGAAGACGCCGAACCGCCACACTGGATTTTCCCTAAGTCAGTTACGGCACAGGAACTTGACAAGAGCTTTAAGCCGATAACAACAATCCGCTGCGACTCAGCCTACTATGATGAGCGCACCCAAATCTGGAGCCTGAACGGGAACGTGCGTATCTCTACTGCCGACAACCAGCTGATACTGACAAACCAGATGTACTGGAATCAGGATGCGCACAAACTCTACTCCGAATCCTTCATCCACGTCGAAAGAGAAGCACGCGTCATCGAAGGTTACGGATATGAATCCAACGAGGATTTCACAACCTACCGCCTGAACAAGGTGATGGCAATCTTCCCCATCGAAGAAGACCGCTTCCCACGCGGAGAATAACAGACATTTCAACTGCACATTCACAAAACATTGAATCAAGAAAGATGAGCACCCTACCCCCTTTGACTTTATTAATAATAACAATCGTGGCTATGATTTTCTCGGGTTTCTTTTCGGGAATGGAAATAGCCTTTGTCTCGAGCAACAAAGTGAGGGTGGAGATAGACTTGACCAAAGGTGGGTTCACTTCTAAGATAATCGACATCTTTTTCTCAAACAAGGACAACTTCATTTCCACACTGGTCATCGGGAACAACATCGTGAACGTAATCTACGACATGGCCATTGCCGGACTCCTGAGACCCTGGCTGGCAAACATCCTCGGCGGTAACGATGCTCTCATTCTCACGGCACAGACAATAGTAGCCACGGCAATACTGCTTGTTACGGGCGAGTTCCTGCCCAAGGCAGTGTTCCGCATCAATCCCAACTACTCCATCAGATTGTTCTCCATGCCTCTGTTCGTGTGCTACTGCATCCTCTGGCCGATATCTAAATTCACCCAGGGGCTCTCGGCTTTGATAATGAAACTTTTCGGCATCAAAATCAGCAAAGACCGCCTGAATGTGATTACCGTTGACGAACTCGACGCCTACCTGCAGGAGAACATCGACAAGCAGGAAGATGAGAACAAGGAGGTGGAACGCGAAGTGAAAATCTTTGAAAATGCACTCGACTTCAGCGACACCCGCCTTCGCGACTGCATGATTCCACGGAACGAAATAGTGGGGGTTGACATCAACGAAACATCGAGGGAGCAACTCAGCGAACTGTTCACTTCATCGGGTCTGTCGAAGATAGTCGTGTTCCACGACAGCATCGACAATGTGCTTGGATTCATTCAGGTGAGTGAGCTGTTCTCCCCCGACGTGAACTGGAAGACACGCATCAAGCCGGTAATCTTCGCGCCCGAGACCCTGCTTGCTAAGAAAATGATGCAGAACCTCCTCAGCGAGAAAAAGAGCATGGCTATAGTAATAGACGAGTTCGGAGGCACAAGCGGACTGGTAACGCTCGAAGACTTAGTGGAAGAAATCTTCGGTGAGATTCAGGACGAGCACGACCGCGACACCCTCACCGCCCGGAAAGTCGCTGAGAACATTTATGAATTTGCCGGACGACTCGAGATTGAAGAAATCAACGAACAATTCCACCTCGACCTCCCCGAAAGCGATGACTACAAAACCATCGCAGGCTTCCTGCTCAGCAAGTTTGAAGCAATTCCTGCCGAAGGCGACTTCATCGAGAGCGACGGCTATAAATTCACAATCATGAAGAAAAGCGCCACACGCATAGAAATGGTGCGTGTGGAAGTCCGTCCGACGCAGCAGTAGCCACAATAATGTTTACACGTATTTAATCGTAAGGATGTCGCTGAGCGCAACTTCCTCGGTGGAACTGGGCTTGTAAACCAGTGACATGCCCTCGTATTCCCTGCCGACGTATAACGTTTCCACACGAGACCAGCGTGGGCGGCCGTAATCCATCGACTCACGGTCGAGGATTATGCGCATCGCCACATAGTCGAACTGATAGAATCCGCCGCCCAGGCAGTATTCACCCGGCAGAAGCAGGTCTTTATGCATATTGACCAGTCCAAGGCGCAAATCGCCATGACTGGTCAATATGAATTTCTGAAATTTCATCGCTGCGCTACTTCACTTCCCAGGTATCGCCGGCAAGAATCATGTCGCGCAGGCACGAGAAACCATGTTTCGCCTTCACGTCCTGCACCTGCTGCTCCACTTCGGCATCGTAGGTTGGAGCCTCCACGTCGCGTATCACGCCCACAGCCAACGGCAGGTCGTGTCCGTCCATCATGGCGAGCTGCTGATGCAGGAAATTGCTCTGGCAGCGCGCATCGTGGACCAGCACGTCGTCGAGGGTGTAGCCGTCTTGCCCTATGGTGACAGCCTTCAGCCCGAATCCGTCCTGCACGAGTCCCTTGTCGCCATTGGCGCCGAATATCATCTTTTCGCCGTGAACCAGATGGATTATGCGGTCGGCACGTGTTGCGCGGTCGGTAATGTAATTATGGATTCCATTGTTGAAAATCATGCAGTTCTGCAGGATTTCCACCACAGAACATCCGCGGTGCTTCTGAGCCTCGGCCATTATCTCCTGTGTGATTTTCAACTCCACATCAATTCCACGGGCAAAGAATGTGCCACGAGCTCCAAATACTAGCTCTGCCGGCACAAACGGGTCCTCGGTGGTGCCGTAAGGCGACGACTTCGACACAAATCCGCGGTCGCTCGTGGGGGAATACTGACCTTTGGTCAGGCCGTAAATCTTATTGTTGAGCAGAAGCAGGTTCAAGTCCACATTCCTGCGCACCTCGTGGATGAAATGATTTCCACCGATTGCCAGACCGTCACCGTCGCCGCACACCTGCCAGACGGTGAGCCCGGGATTCGCCGTCTTCACTCCGGTAGCCACTGCCCCGCCACGACCGTGGATAGTGTGGAATCCGTACGTGTTCATGTAATACGGCAGACGTGAACTGCAGTCGATGCCGGAAACTACCACCGTGTTATGGGGCGGAATGCCAATCTCGGCCATGGCCCTATGAAGGACATTCAAAATTGCATGGTCGCCACAACCGGGGCACCAGCGGACCACTTGGTCGCTCTTGAAATCCCTGGGCTGAAATTCTGTGATAACATTATTCTCCATGATCATTTCTCCTCCATTATTTTGTTAACGCCTTCCACTATCTCATAGACCATAAACGGCTGGCCCTGTATCTTGTTGAGTCGCTTAATGTTAAGGTTGGGGAACCGGCTTTGCAGATAATCGGCAAACTGTCCCATGTTCAATTCCGCAACTATTATGGTGTCATAGCCGGCCAGTACTTCTTCCGTATTCAACGGCAGCGGATTAATATATTGGAACTGAACGAAATCAATGTCAACGCCTTCCTTGTTGAGCTGCTCGTAGGCGGTATAGAGATGTCCGTATGTGCCGCCCCACCCCACAAGAAGGGTTTTGGGGCTCTTGCCCTCGGTCTTCACCTCAAGGGCGGGGATATGCCGTGCCGCGTTCGCCACTTTCTGAGCGCGGGCCTTGACCATGCGCTCGTGATTCTTGGGGCTCTTGCTCAGCTCGCTCACATCGTAGTCTTTTTCCAGACCGCCCACCCTGTGAGTCAGTCCTTCGGTGCCTGGAATTGCCCAGTAACGCACTAGCTCCTCGTTTCTGCTGTATGCTTTCCACTCGCCCTTCATGCCATCGGGAACATAGTTTGGACGTATCTCTGGGTATTCGTCTTCATCGGGGATGCGCCAGGCGGATGAGCCGTTTGCAATGAACGCATCGGTGAGAAGAATAACGGGAGTCATGTGCTCAATCGCAATGCGCGATGCCTCGAACGCCATGTGGAAACAATCCGTAGGCGACGTGGCTGCCACCACCACAAGGGGTGATTCTCCGCTACGACCGTACAGCGCCTGCATCAAGTCGGTCTGTTTGGTCTTGGTGGGCAGTCCCGTTGACGGGCCTCCGCGCTGAACGTCAACCAGCACCAGCGGCAATTCAGCCATCACAGCCAGTCCCAGAGCCTCGCTCTTCAATGCCAGACCCGGTCCCGACGTGGTGGTCACGGCAAGATTCCCGGCAAACGAAGCGCCTAATGCAGAACATATACCGGCGATCTCATCTTCCATCTGACAGGCCTTCACACCCAGATCACGACGTTTTGCGAGTTCATGGAGTATGTCGGTGGCGGGAGTGATGGGATAACTTCCGAGGAACAGCGGGCGTCCGCTCTTCTCACTCGCCATTATCAGTCCCCATGCGGTTGCCTTGTTTCCGCTGACATCGGTCTATGTTCCCCGACGCGATTTCTCGGTCTCAATTCTGTAGGTGGAAACAGATGCATGAATGTTGTGCCCTTAATCATAACTAGCATTTATCACCTTGGCGTTAGCCTCGTAAATCGCCGGCTTTGACTTGAACTTGTTTTCCACATATTTCAAGACACTGGCCTTTGGCAGATTGAAGAGCCAGCACACCAGACCTATGGCAAGCATGTTGCGGCACTTCATCTGCGACTTGAAGTCGAGACCGCTGTCCTGCAGCGCAGCCTTGACGAGCGAAGTCATCGGCACCTCCACTATCTGCGACTTCAGCCCGACCTCAGTGTAAGGGTCATCGGTCTGATAAAGTGCTTTCTCCAGATCCGCTTTCTTGAACGAATCGATGTCCACGATAGCCACGCCACGCTTGAGCAGATACTTCGCATTCTGCTTGAGTGCGGCAGGATTCATCGCGATAAGCACATCGCACATGTCGCCCGGGGTGTGTACCCCATGGCCCACATGCACCTGAAATCCCGACACTCCGTTCAGTGTGCCCTGAGGCGCACGCACTTCAGCGGGGTAATCGGGGAATGTGGAAATCATATCCCCCACCTCAGCGGAAACATTCGAAAAAATCGTACCGGCCAGCTGCATGCCATCCCCGGAATCTCCCGAGAAACGCACCACAATACTCTGGCGATACTTTACATTGGTTTTGTTAAGCATCCTAATCTTTCTTTGATTGAATTTAAACCATCAGTTTTCATGCCCTGAATTCATCAACTTGACGAGCCCAAAACATGATTCTTATTTTGCTTTGCAAAATTAATGCAAATAAGTGGATTAAACCTATTTTTAACAGACATTAATTGTTGTTTGTTAATTTTTGCAATGCAACCGAAACTTCGTCTATCGACGAAGCATTTCTACCAGGCGCCACACAGTGGCGGAAATTCCTCAAAAATTAACCCAGCCAACCTTAATGAGGTCGCACATAACCTCACCAAGTTATGACTTTATCCACAATCGCTTGTTGCTCGCTGGCAGTGCGACGCAGATAAATGCGGGTGGTCTCGATACTCTCGTGACCCATGAGGTCAGCGAGCAGTGAAATGTCGTTGAACTTTTCGAGGAAGTTCTTTGCATAGCGGTGCCGAAAAGAGTGTGGATAAACCACTTTGGGGTTTAGGCCAAACTTGACGGCAAACTTCTTCAACTGTTGTGAAATACCGCGTGTGGTGATACGCTCACCAAAGCGATTGAGGAACAAGTAGCCAGAATTGCGAGAATTGGCGTTAAGCCAAACGGAAGTTTCTTCTCGCAGTTTCTTTGGGATGTAAAGACGGCGAACTTTGCCACCTTTTGTGTAGATGTCAAAGTAGCCGGCAAAAACGTGTTCGGCCTTAATCTGGATTAGCTCGCTCACACGAGCACCAGTGGCAGCAAGAAAACGGACTACGAAGTACCATTCTTGGTTGTCCTCTTTCTTTAGCTTATTCTTCAAGAAAACGTAGTCAGCGTTGCTGATTACATTTTCAAGGAACGAGCGTTGCTGCACCTTGACCGATTTAAGGCGCAGTTTCTTCTTGCCTACGTAATCAAGGTACTTGTTGAGTGCCTGAATACGTAGATTCACAGTCTTTGGTTTGAACCTGTCAATAAGGTAAGACTTGTGCGCTAAGAAGTTCTTTTTATTGACCCCCGAATGTTGTGCAAAGAAAGCGTTGACAGCGTAGATATATGCGTCAATCGTATTCTTCGCCATGTTTCCTTGAATAAGGAACTCTTTGAATTTGTCGATCATAAGTTAATGAATTAAATGAATAAATACATTTAATATTAAAGGTGCAGACAAATTCATTTAGTTCCTATTATCGGAATAATCCAAGCCGTAAAGCATCATAAAATGGCACTAACAAAGAAACTTACGGCTTTATTGGCAACAAGAGCGGAACTTGATGCCAATTTATCAAATAAATTACGCAAATCGATTGTGCAACAAGCAATTCAAGGTTTGCTTGTTGAGCAAAATCCCGATGATGAACCTGCGTCAGTCTTGCTTGAAAAAATTAAGGCTGAAAAAAAACGCTTGATTAAAGAGAAAAAAATCAAGCGTGACAAGCAGGAATCAATAA
>JAGCVR010000090.1 GCA_017962285.1 Muribaculaceae bacterium
TTGCATCGGCATTGATGGAATAGTTCTCCCAGTTTTTACCCGCCACTATCAGTACAGAATCTGTAACCGATTGCCCGGAAAGGCTGGTTCCCGCCGCGCGGAATGTTACCGGCAGTTTCAGTTTGTTTGCCTCTTTGAGAAGAAAGGCCACTTCCTGCTCGTCGGACGAGCGCACCACCACCTGTGGCGTCAAGCGATAGAAACCGGCATCAGTACCCCATGTGAGACACCGCAGGTCGTCGGTATAGATTCTTTCTTTGGGAACAACCTTCGATATGGTTTCTACGTATTTCTTATAATCCTTTTTCATTCCGAAAGCCTCGTTTTATGGAACTGGTATCAAATTCCAATCGCTGCCTTTATTATAGATATAATAGTGAGTGCTGATGAATTTGAAACTATCCGCATCTTTATTGAAATAATCCACTATGTCCTCTACACGGTAACGCTTGATGAATCGCTCGCGGATCTCTTTCGTGCCACACACCTTGTCGAACATTGAATAACGTTTGGGGTTCTGTTCGAAAATCTGCACATCGGGATACATCTCATGAATCACCTGCAGGAAATAGAACTGGGTAAGGGTAAGGTTTGCCTTGTCCACATCAGTTATGTAGGTCTGGACACCATGCACTTCCTGAAGCGACTTGTCCACAGCCACGGAAAGCGCGAAAAATGGCTTGATATTGATTGGACGGAATTTCAGTCCAGGAAGTTCCAGAGCATTCATCTTTGCGGCAAGAGCATCGGCGTCGATCCACGATGCGGCAAACAGTTGGAACGGCAGCGTGTAACCGATACCGGTATTGAATATATACAATTCGCCCAATATCCCCGACAATGGATAGAAGAAAGCCGACTCCGGAGTGGGAATCTGAGGCGACGGAAGTACCCATGGCATGCCGGTGTCGCGGAATTTCATGTCGCGTGTCCATCCTTCCATAGGTATAACCTTGAGATTGGCCTTGGCCTTTATCATATTTTCGTCATTGAGCAGGCGAGCCAATTCACCTGGTGTTAGTCCATAAAGATATGGTATGGGATACTTGCTGACAAATGAGAAATATCCATCCTCCACAATATTTCCCTCCACCTTGTTTCCTCCAAGCGGGTTGGGACGGTCGAGTACCATAAACTCTACTCCATTCTCGGCGCAGGCCTCCATACACACTCCCATAGTGGCATAGAACGTGTAGCTTCTGCATCCAATATCCTGAATGTCATACACCAGTACGTCTATTCCTTTCAGCATCTCGGGAGTAGGCTTGTGCGTTTTGCCAAACAGAGAATACATCTTGATCCCTGTCGTCGGGTCAACGTCATCTTTCACGGCATCTCCGGCATGAGCATTTCCGCGCACACCGTGTTCCGGGCCGAACAGTGCCACAAGTTCCACTCCGGGAGCCTCGTTGAGGATATCAACCGTGGATTTCAAATTATTGTCAATACCGCTGGGATTGGTAACCAACCCGACACGTTTCCCCTGAAGTTCCTTGAATCCTCTGTCTCGAAGGACCTCAATTCCTGGTTTTACCACTGCGCTGGCAGCAATCGCCACCACCACCGCAACAACCGTAAATAAATATCGTTTCATAAGAATCCTCATTTATTATATTTATTAATTATTTGCGTCCATAATTTGGGTCAATCTTGCGGTCCACAAAAAATGTCACGAGCAAAGTGGCAAAGCAACACGCCATCACCATCCAGAAGAAGTTGACATACCCTATCGCCTCTTGGATATAGCCCGCCACAAAACCTGGCAGCATCATGCTCAGCGCCATGAAAGCCGTGCAAATTGCATAATGAGATGTCTTGAATTCGCCTTCTGAAAAATACATCATATAGAGCATATATGCCGTGAAACCAAATCCATAGCCAAACTGCTCAATGCACAATGCGATTGTGATGACAACCACATTCGAAGGCTGGGCAATGGCAAGATAGACGAATGTCAGGCAAGGTAACGTCATGAATGCCGCCATAAGCCACAGTGATTTCTTCAGGCCAACGCGCGATGAATATATGCCGCCTAAAATACCTCCAAGCAACAATGCTATTACGCCGAACACGCCATACACGGTACCCACCAATTCTGTAGGAAGACCCAGACCGCCTTCCTCAACCGAATGTACTAAAAATGGCTGACATAATTTAATCAGGAATCCCTCGGGCAACCGATAGAGCAGCATGAACGCAATGGCAAGCAAGACACCTGGCTTCTTAACAAAGGTCATAAAAGAGTTCGCCAATTCACGCAGATTATCGGTCGCGGAACTCATCGCACCCTCTACACGCGGTTTGTCTTCGGCTGAATGAGGAAGAGCAAAAATGTGATACATGGTTATCAAGAAGAAGATTACAGCCGACACTCCCAGCGTTATCTGCCAAGACATGGGGATATCACCGGTTTTGCTCTCAATCTTTCCGGCAATGAAAACCAATACACCCTGACCAAATACTGATGCTACACGATAAAACACACTGCGAATGCCTATGAAGGCAGCCTGACTGCTCGGGCTGTGAGCCAGCATATAGTACCCGTCGGCGGCAATGTCGTGCGTTGCGCTTGCAAATGCGGCAATTATGAAAAGTACAAGAGTCAATGTAAACATGCTGATCGGAGTGCTTCCTCCGCCAATGACATCAGCCGACGGATGGGGCAACGTCAAAGTAAGCAACACCATCATTGCCGTGAGCAACATCTGCATCGCCACTATCCACCAACGCTTTGTCTTCACGACATCCACTATGGGACTCCATATCCCTTTCAGAAACCACGGGAAATAAAGCAATGTGGTGAAAAATGCCATGTCGCCGTTAGGAACGCCCATTTTTGTAAACATCATCACCGAAATGTTGTTGACCACGAAATAGGGAACTCCCTCCGCAAAATACAGAGTAGGAACCCAGACCCATGGTGAAACGTTCTTTAGAATTTTTTCGTTCATTGCAGTCTTTTGATTAATTGTTTGTGCCTCATTTTTTATTTTGGGAACCGCATCATAACAACTCCCGGTTTAATGATTAATATTCCTTTTCAATTTTTGCTCCAACAAAGTAGTGAAACAATATCTCCTTGTAACCATAGCCTTTTGCGCCCATCACGGCAGCACCTATCTGGCACAGCCCTACACCATGCCCCCATCCTGCCCCTCGGAGAACAAATCTTGTCGGGTAACCATCGGAGTCCTTCTCTCCGGTTTCCACCACAAAAGCCGAACTGTAAAGTGCGCTTTCGCTGAGTGCATAGCGGATGGCGAGTTCCTTTCCAATGACACGGGTAAGTTTCTCGCCCACGATTTTCATCTTGTAAAGACGCCCTGAAGTTCCGCGTGCCACAGGCTGAAGGTCCTTGATTCTGCCATAGTCCACGCCCGTGCGCCGACGTATAAGGTCGCTCAACTGCGCCTGGCTGTATTCCACCTTCCAGCGATAGAAATCAGTGGTTTCCTGGTCATAATCGTTCAGAACTTGCGAAAGAATCGCCTTGTCGGAAGTATTACAGAATGCTTTGGGCTTCGACATTATCCACTCCTCTGCAGCGGCTTCTTTGGTGAGGTCGGGGAATTCGGTCTCATTCTCTCCGTCCCGCCGTGCTTCCAGATAAGTGTAATGGTGATCTTCCCAGCAATTCTCGAATTGCTCCAGAACGCCACCGCAAGATTTCGAGAACCGTGCGTCGCACAACTCACCATGGCTCATAAGTACCTGCCCCCATGTGGCTTCTATGGCATTCTTCACCGCCTCGGTCGAAGCGCGGGTTATCCCCTGGTACCGCTGGCAATGGTCATCGGCACACACGTCGAAATTCACATGGTCATCGTGATCCCACCACTTGATAAGCTCGTTATCATCAGCGCCATCCGCAACGCGCAGCGTGGGCGACAGATAGTCGGCACTGTCGCGTTTTGCGGCTTGCTCGGCATTATGCGCCTGAATCTGAGCCAGCAGCCAGCTTCGGGAAATCACTGCATGCGCCTTCAGCAACTCGAGCGATGCAGTAGCACTCATTTCACTCGAAATCACGCTCAGCAGGTAGTCTTCAATGGGCAACACATTAATTGTGGTGATTCTTTCATCTTCCACAATAAGGTGCAAAGCACCCTTAAAGGTCTGATTCTCCTGTCTGCGCCAGTGGAAGCTCACCCCTATTGTCACATCACAAAGCGTGAACGAACCATGTTCCTCATCCACCGGGACAAACAACAAGTCGTCATGCAGCGAGCCGTTCCACATGATTTTCCCATTGGAACACTCAGCTTCCTCCTCTCCTTCAACGATGGTGTCTCCTATCTTGAATTCCCCGTTAAAGATAAACTTCACCTTAGGCTCATTCATCACTCCCACCCTGACCATGGGAACATTACTCGTGTTTATTTCCATAAGCTTATTATTAATATGCCAGTGTTTTCTGTTTCTCGTTCTCTATTTCTTGCAACGATTGTTGCGCATCGTCATCGCTGCGGGTCACTTCACAGAAGATCTTCATCACATCATCCACAGTAATACGCTCGAAGTCCTCCTTGCGCGCAAGTGTAATCAAGCCTCCAAGATCCACAGATGCCGGACTCACGAGAAATTGGTTCTCACCTTCGCCATAGCACTGCGGACGATGCCTGAAACGCGGGAACACTATAAGATTGTACGCATTGTCACCACTACCCGCCCAGCAAAGAATGTTCTGTCCTGGTTCACCTTCGCCTGACGCCGGCAACTGCGACTGCAGTTTTTCAAACCACTCTGAGGCATCTTCCCAGTGTCTGCATGAAAAATAATACATCACTCTTCCTAGCGTGAAAAGACGGAAACCAGTGAACACTTTTTCCCTGCAGACATCAATATGATTTGACTTGATATCGCTGTCCGACGGCAGGTTTTGAATCTGTGAACAAAGTGGCATCTCGCAGCAAGGAGCCGCCTGAAAATGGAAATGATGTGGAGCCGAAGCACCGCTATGCGGGCCATTGTAAAACACCACATATCCGGGAAGCGACTTTGCAAGTGACATCATATCGGCGATGCGCCCGCTAATCCTCTGCGGTTCATGCCTGAGCGATGCTATGGTGAAGTGGCGGGAAAAGATGGGATATGGATTCACCTGCACCTTATACCCCTCCCACTTCACCATCTCCTGCTCCTTCGGTTGATTCTCGACACACAGGAAGCATTTATCCTGCGTTAGCGTTTCTGGCAGAAGGGTGGCGGCACTCGAACGATAACGGTGAGGATTGAACTGAACAAGAACCGTGGCGCTGCCTGGTTCGTACCCTGTAAGGAGGCGCCAACGCGCCTGCTTGAGAGAATCATAGCGGTCTCTCAAAGCCGGCCACGAAGCCAGCTGGCGGTTGAACAAGTTCTTTAACTCAGCGTTAAGATTCATCGGTCAGTCAATCTCATATGATTCTATGCACCGTTAAGTGCCTATTTTTTGTTCATTGCTATGCGAGCCTGCAATTCCCAGGTGCGGATGCGATCTTTATAGAGATTGTTACGGTTCATCTTCTCCACATCCAGGCTGGCATCGCTGTTATCGTCCCAACGGCGGCACATATACACGGGCTCATATACACGTCCTATCTGATAGATTCGGGATATGTTCAGACCCAATGCATAATCCTCGCCATAGCTTACGTTTGGAATCTTCACATCACGCAGCACCGGTGTGTAGAACGCGCGGGGGGCACCAAGTCCGTTGATGCGCAATGCGTTGTTGCGGACGTTCTCGGGAGTCCATTCCTTATGGTCGATCACGCCGGGAGGAATCGGGTTGCAGTTGATGTCGGTCATGAGGTACGTCCCCACCACCATTGCCACATTCTGCTCATAGAACGCGCGAACCATTGTGGTGAGAGTGTTCTCGTCCTTATACATGTCGTCGCTGTCGAGCTGAACGATGAACTTGCCTGCTTTCTCATGATGTGCGGCAAGATTCCAGTATCCTCCGATGCCCATGTCGTAATAATCGGCAATAATATGTATCAGGCGCGGGTCATCCTTAAATTCTTCGATAGCCTCACGGGTTCCGTCGGTGGAGAAATTATCCACCACCATAAGGTTGAACTTGAAGTCGGTTTTCTGGTTAAGCACGCTCTTGATTGCATCGCGGATGGTGCGGATACGGTTTCTCACCGGAATCATCACAGTGGCTTCCACCTCAAAGTCGCCACGGTTGAACTCTATATGCTTGAAGTTGGGTTTGCCGTCCTTCTCTGGAGCGAGATAACCGCCAATCTCTTTCAGGTGCTCTGTAACAGCCTGTTCCATCTCAATCTGACGACCACGGTTCTTGGGATCAACATAGTCGAAAATCTTCTCCCCGCTCTTGCGTGTGTCAAGTTCCACGTCGCTGTAGAGGAATTCGTTGATATGTGTAATAGGCGCAAACTGCGACAGTTTGAGTCTGAAGTCGTACATTCCTGCCCATTCATAATCGGCTTTCATCTTTGCGGCAGCCTTCTTGAAGCAATCGGCACAGAACACCAGCACCGAACCGAAATCGAAATCGTCGCGCAGACTGCCCATCTGATAATCGATTACTGGAGCCTTGTCGGCACCTTTTTCCGTTACGTTGTAGTGATCGGCATAAACCATTCCCGCACCACTGTCGTTGAGAATAGTCACGAATCGCTCAATGGCGAATGGAGCGAACTTAAGGGTGTCGTACTTTGTGTAAAGCATCACCATCCCCTCACCGGCTTTCTCGGCAATAGCCTTGATTGTGGCGGAAGAGTTCAGGTTTTTCACACGGAGTATTTCGCAACCCTCTATCGACTCGGTTACTTCAGAATTTGCCAAGAGGAAGATATTGCCGACCAATTCATTTTTCTTTAAGCCTTCAACTGTGGCAATAGCCTGATTCCTCTCTGCGAATGGAATGAAACAGTTAATTGTTCCCATAATTCAATTTTTATAAATTTATTGTAAGTGATTAATGTTTTTCAAAAAATTTCAGCACATCGTCCATAAGTGCCTGCCGGCTCTCCGCACCGGTAATGGTTTCGAACGGGAAGCCCAGCACCACTGTTCTGTAATTTCCACGATCGGATGCGATTCCGGCTGGGATGTTGTTTTCCTTATACCGCACAATGGTAGCGCCGTTTGCGTCGCTCGCCTTGATACCGTCGGGCGACTCCACAGCATAAAAATCGCTGTTCAGCTTGCTCACAAACGAGATTTTATGTTCATCTCCTATTTCCTTGAACTTCGATGGAACAGAATACACGTCGCCGTTAATCGCAGCCTGACTTGTGAGGAACTCATAACCTAAGACATCGGTTGCAAA
>JAGCVR010000091.1 GCA_017962285.1 Muribaculaceae bacterium
AAGCCGTGCCTTCCAAAACAGTGGAATCTCTTCTTTCCCGTTCTCAAGTCTTCATTCGCTCTCGAAAATCGGCAGCTGGGCTTTTGCTGGATCGGCTCTCTCCGAGGTGGCGTTAGGGAACACCGTCAGGGAAATTGGTGAAGGCGCGTTTTTCTACAATACAAACCTCACTTCCGTGGCTCTGCCTCGAACCATCTCGAATGTAGCAAGTTTCCTGTTTGCCGGCGACAACAATGTGGCAAACGATTCGGTGCTTTTGAAAGGGCACGTCACAGTGGGGGACTATGTGTTCTATAACTGGGACCAGCATACGCGTTTCGTGGTTTCTTCAACGGTTCAGGAGATTGGCTCTTATGCCATGGCTGGAATGAGAAACCTCAAAAAACTCTATGCTTATCCGCGCAGGGTACCCACTCTGGGCGAAGAGGTGTGGAAAGGCGTGAATCAGCCAAGGGCCAATCTTTATGTGTATGGCACAATGGTGGATGCTTTTGAAAGCGCACCGCAGTGGATGGACTTCGGAAACATATTCCCCTATAAACTCTTAATCTACGACATCAACAGCGACGGCGTGGTCGACGTGACTGACGTTGTTCTTCTCGCCGAGTATGTGTTGGGCGATTTGGACGCCGACAACTTTGACCTTGAGGCAGCTGACATCGACGGTTCCGGTGTTACCGATGTTAACGACGTCGTGGCTCTTGCCGGCATCGTGATGGGGAATTAAATCCCGGGGCAACTCCAATAATTCGGTATGGAAAAGCGCATTACGGGTTTCGATGTGGCAAAATGCGTGGCAATGTTCCTGGTGTGTCTCGTTCATTGCTATTACTTCTCCATCCGTAACCAGAGCACGCTTATTCTCGGGGCGGTGAACATCGCCATTCCATTGTTCATGATGATTTGCGGTTTCTTTGCCCATTCGGCGCTGAAAAAGCCGTTCATCCAGTTTTTCAAAAGCAGGTTGCTGCCCTTGATGATTCCGCTGATTTCATGCTGGTGCATTTTTGCTTTGCTGGCTGTGGCATGGGGCATTGCCGACGTCAGTATGCTGAAGGATGAAGCGGTGTCGTGCCTGTGGTTCTTCAAGGCGCTGATAATTATCACCACGGTTGCGTGGCTTGCTTTCCGGTTACCTTTGCCCCGATGGGCAAGTGCCGCCGTTATGCTCGTGGCACTGCTGCTCATCCCGGGGGGCACTGTGTTTTATGTGAATTATTTCGCGTTCTTCTTCGTGGCGGGTTATTTCTTGCGTAATGCCTGGCAGTGGGTGGAACGCCACATCGAGGTGGTGACCCTGTTCTGTGTCGTGGCTTACGCCGTTTGTGTTGCAGCCGGATATGTGCATGGCTACCGTTCGTTTTCCCTCTGGTTCCTCTCGCATTTCCCCTGGCTCTCCGTGATGCAGGTGGTGAGCGGAGCGCTCGGAGCGCTCATGGTGATTTGTCTATGCACTTTGGTTTGCTCGCGGGTAAATGCGGAAAACAGGGTGATTCGCTCGCTGGCTGATGTGGGACGTTACACCATGGGAATCTATGTGATGCAGAACATAACGCTCATTTATGTACTGCATCATTACATTATTGATTACACACTGAGACATGGCTCAGCCGTATCCGTTCAGTTACTCGACTTCGTGGTGGTGCCTGCGGCGGCAGCGATTGTGCTTGCCGTGAACTATCTTCTTGTGCGTCTCGCCGTGAGGAGCGAAGTGCTCTCGCTCTTGCTTTTCGGCAAAAAGAATTATCAAAGATGATGAAGATCCTGAAAAAAATAATGCTCTTGCTTCTTGTCCTTCCGGCTTTCGATTCCTGCCGCGACGTGAAGCAGTATGCCAACAATCCCTATGGGAACTTCGATGCTCTCTGGACAATTATCGATGAGCATTACTGCTTTTTCGAATACAAGGATGTGAACTGGGATGAAGTGGGGCAGAAGTACCGCAAACTGCTGTCGCCCGACATGACCAGTCAGGAACTCTTCGACGTCTGCTCGCAGATGCTTCGTGAACTCAAGGACGGACACACAAATCTCATTGCTTCAGCCGACGTGTCGCATTACTGGGTATGGGAGCAGTACCCCGAGAACTACGACGAGCGTCTCATCCGTGAGCATTATCTAAATTTCAACTATCGCACCACTTCGGGAATCGTATATCAGATTCTTCCCCAGAACATAGGCTACATGTACTATGGCGACTTCTCCAACGCAATTGGGGAAGGAAACCTCGATTTAATCTTGAACTACCTCTCGTCGTCCGATGGTCTCATCATCGATGTACGCAGCAATGGCGGAGGCTATCTGCCTCAGGTGGAGACCCTGGTTTCGCGGTTCATCAACGAGAAAATCCTTGCCGGTGCCATAAGCCACAAGACCGGACCGGGACACAACGATTTCTCGGAACCCTACCAGTTCTTCTTTGAGCCGGCCCGCGGACACATCCACTACACGAAGCCGGTGGTGGTGCTTGCAAACCGGACCTCGTTCAGCGCGACCAACAATTTCGTGTCGATTATGAAATCGTTGCCCGGTGTTACCGTCATTGGTGACGTTACTGGCGGCGGAAGCGGGTTGCCGAGCACAGGAGAACTGCCCAACGGATGGAACGTGCGATACTCGTCGTGCTCCATCACCGATCCCGAAGGCAATATCACGGAGTTCGGAACTGCCCCTGACGTGAAGGTGGACATGACCGACGATGACCGTGCCCGCAATCACGACACAATTCTCGACACCGCCATTGCCCTTCTCACTCATTAGTAACTGTTAGATTTTATTTGCATCGTTACCGGACGTATCACCGTGCCGGCGCGGAGATATCCGTCGATCTGGAGTCGGCAGGCACGCAGCGGCATCGGCACAATCCGCGCCCCGATGGGTTCGTTGGCATCACCCTCCACGTGCATCCTGTTTACGATGAATCCATGACATTCGTGTCCCTTCATTCCGCGCAGGGTGAAATCGATGTCGGCATCGCTGCCGGCGATGTCCCACGTCACGCCGCAGATGCGTTCCCGCAGCACATTCTCCACCTTGATGGGGTGGCTCAGGTAGCTCACGCGCATGACTTGGCCGCTCTGCTCGGTGCTGAGGTCCACGATTTTACCGTCGGGGCGGAGACCCAGGCAGTAGTGGCGGTCGTTCTGAACTGCCACAATCTCCACTGTCCTTCGTGAAACTCTGCCGCTGCGCATGAGCACGCGGCACCCTTCAGCGCTGGTTATCCACAATTTGCCGTGGTTGTCGTCCCATGCGAGATTTACCTCGCCCACGTCGCGCAGGTGTTCGCTCACCATGTTGCCACGGATGCTTTCGAGCTTGCCGCTTCTGGTTATGTACCACACGCAGTCGCGTCCTTCCGCCATCACGCAATCGTTCCCCAGAATGCTGCGGCTCACCATGCGCGCCTCGCCGTAGATGCCGCTTGTCTGCCACGGCAGCGCATACACTCCGCCGCTGGTGAACGCGTACATGGGATAACGCCCGAACCCTCCGGAATAGATGGGCTTCAGTGCCACGGCAAGTCCGAGGATGTCCTCGCCGCTTACCTCATGCTCGCGTTCCTGGACAAACGGATTCTTCATGCGGCTCACTCCTATGAGCCCTGTGGCGGGCTCTTCAATGTTGCGCTCCTCATCGTCGATTGCTGTTCCCGTACTTAGCTGGACATTGCTCAAGTCGCTGTTCAGCCACACGGATATTCCCCATTTTGCCACTGGCTGCAGCGCAAATGTCCGTGTACGGATGATGCCTCCGCTGCTAACTTGAATTTCGAGCCGTGTGGCACGCGCATCGGGATAACTGATGCAGCCGCGCAGGTTCTGGAAAACCACGCCTTCGCTGTCTTCGCGTGTAACGCGTACCTCACCGCGGTCGGTAGCGAGTGTGGCTACCACCGTTGCGGTGCTGTCGCCGCTGGCGACACTGCCGGTGGCATATTCCAGTCCGTGCCACGGATTCTGCAGCACACGGATGCCGCCGCCCACATACATCCTGCCGTTGTGACTCGCAATGGCTGCCGGCTTCTGGCGGCAGCTCTCCATTCGGGTAACGCGGGCGATGTCGCCGTCGCTGACTTTCGGCAGTCCGGCTGCTTCACTTTTCACCACTGCGCTTTCGCGCAACGGATACACCACCTCCTGACTCCGTTCGGTGTTGATGGCGCGAAACTGACCTTGGTTAAATGCGGCGATGTCGGCGCACGAGGCTATCACATGCCAGTCGCCTGCCAGCAGTTCGCTTGCCACGAGGCTCTTCTGCTTAGTCTCGGCTCCAGCCTCCACATAATAGTGGCGGCTGCCCCCTTCGTTGTTGCTGTAGATGCGGTAGCTGAGCCTGTCCACTTTCATGGGCAGGACAGTGTCGGTGGCAAGCAGGTCTATGCTCTTCACCAGTCCTGCCCAAACGGCACCCACACCGCGCACTACGCTCACCCCCACGCGGTAGCTGCTAGCGACATGAGTTAGCGGAGGAATACCGGTGAATTCCTCACCATCGGTGAGCAGTTCGCCCCGGCTTCGGTAAGTGGTGCGCAGCGTGTCGCTTCCCAGCATCACCGGTGCGCTGAGATACATGTAGGAGTCGTCCCACAACTTCACACCCCATCTGACCAGCCTCATCCCGCAGTTTCTGCCTTCAGTGGCGGCACTGAGCACAAGGTCGCGCCATGTGGTGCTTATCGCTTTCCTCACCCGGTCGCTGTCGTCGGTACGCAGCGATGTGGGCAGTGTGGGGTAGGGCTCGGCGAACGGTACTTCGTCGCTTGTGGCGCTGAGCTGAACTTCCTCCTGCTCGCTGATGAAAATCTCAGGTATCGCCTCGTTTGGGTCGATTCGCTCCAAGTCGTTTCCGTTCAGGTGGAACCATAGCAAACCGCTGTCGCTTCGCAGAACGGCAAATTCACCACAGTACACCACTCTCAGGTTCGTCCCCTCTGCCGTGCCCATTATCCTGTCGTCGCAGCGGACAATCCCGTCTTTCACCGTGATCACTTTCCGCACATGGTCGCCGAGGTAGCAGAAGAAATCCACCGTGCCGTCGCAAGTCGCCGAGCATGCCACTTCGGGGGCGCCCACCACTTGCAGCGCCTGTTCTATCTCGCGCAGGTTCATCACCCTGTCGCCTTCGCCCGGCAGTGCACTTTCGCCGTTCAGCAGTCGTCTCTCACCCAGGGGTACAATCGTTTTAGCACTTGTCTTGGCCGCATTGCGCAGCATCATTTTCTCTTTCGTGTCTTTCATAGTAGTTTGGTTTAATTTTGGGTAATATGATTCTTACACCGCAAAATTATTCCTGTTGCGGCGGCATGTCAATGCTGTTTTCGCCAAACCATGAAAAACTGCGCCATGGCGCAGGGGAGGCTTCGAATAATCGAGTATTCGAGAACTCGAGAACTCGGAGTATTCGGAATTTTCTCAGCAGGCTCAGTTGGCTGCCAGGGTGGTGATGGTGGTTATTTGGTGGTGCGGAGGTGGGTCAGTGACACTATGTCGCGCAGCATCAGCGAAATAATGATTGGGAAAAATGCCAGGTTCGGCACCTGTCCCGAAAGTGGCCACTGCACGAGCGCCACGGCAAGGACGAGGAGGTTCGCCGCATGATAGAGCCGGCGCCATCGGTTGCCGCGTTTCACGAACATCATCACGAGCGGCAGCACATAGAACGGGTGAAGCCACAGCACGTTCACGTTAGGTGAAGTGGCTTCGTGGACCGACACGAATGTGGTGTACCACACAAGCAGACCCACTATGGTTGCCGCCGTCCACAACGCGGTGTCGAGCCAACGGCTGCAATGCCGTTTCTTGATGTCGAGCGCGCTGATTACCGCCACCACTGCCAGCAGGAGCAGGAAAACCGCCATAGGGCTCATCCACCATGGAGTGAGTGGCAGTATCAACCCTTCGGGCGCTCCGTCATTTATCACCCTTTCACCGCTCACGAGCTTCATTTGCTTCCCGTCGCGCACAATGCTAACGTTGCGCAGGGCGTCCATCAGAATCATAGGGACAAACATCTTCTGACGCTGTGTGATGACCGTGTCGGCATCAAGCCCGATGAGCAGGTCGATGCCGAATTCTTCCCACGCGTAATTCCTCGTGTAGCGGTGAATCACGTCGCGGAACGTCACCTGTTCGCCATCGTCGGCAAACGAAATCTTTTCTCCGAGGAAATTCTCTATTACGTTCAGCGGACGCGTAGAGCAGTTGTCGCTGAAGTATTTGTAGCGGTAGTTGCGGTACATGGGCTGGGCATTCAGCACAAGGAATGCGCACATCTCGCGGATCTGGTCGTTGCTCAGGTTCAGGTCCTGTTCCACCATCCGCCTGCCCTCATAGCCCTGTTTCAGATAGCGCGTGGGATAGGCTTCGCACATATAGTCGGTTTCACCCTTCACAAAACGGTAGAAGAAATGCTCGCTCGTGAAGTCGAACACGCCATAGTTGAAAATCATGTCAGTGCCGTCGCTCGCCTGGATGCGCAGGTCGGTGTGGCCATAGAGCTCAAACACCTCACTGCCGGGAAAGAACGTGATTAAGCTCGCCTTAAACTCAAGCGGCAGCAGTGAAGCACTGTCGGGTGTTTCCGTACCATGTGCCGCGGTAACCGTCAGCAAACACGAAATCAACAATATGTAAAGCCTCATTATCCTCATAAGCCACATTTTAATACCGAATTAATACACCAGATCATTTAAAATCTTAACCTATTTCAGTTTCTGATACTGTTCCGGGTCGCCCACTATCCAAATCACATCACCGGCATCGAAGACAAGTTCCGGGGTGGGCGACAGATACTCGTCCTCGTTTCGTTGCAGTGAAACGAGCAGCGATGCATAGTCCTCGCGCAGTCGTACTTCCGACAATTTTTTTCCTATCAGTGGCGAATTTTCACTGATGGCAAAGTGGGTGAATTTCACTTCACCCGAGCCACTGGGTTCTTTCGTATCCTGTGCTTCCACAATGGGCAGCAGGGCCAGGATTTGTTCATCGTTTCCTATCACCCCAATGATGTCGCCGGGCAGAACACGCATGTCGCCGGTTGGCACAGGATGGCGGCGTCCGGCGCGCTGGATGCTCACCACATTCACACCGTAGCGGCGCCTCAGGTCGGCATTCTTCAGTTTCTCTCCGGCAAAACCGCAAGCCTGTCCCACCGTCATGTAGGCAAGGTGGAGGTCCGATACCAGATTATTGTTCTTGCCGGTGCGGCGCAAATCACGCTCATTAACGTTCACGATGAATTTCTTTTCCATCTGTGCTATGCGGCGGCGCAGAACCGGTGCCATGAACAGGATTATCACGCCTGTCAGCACCAGTGCAACAGCAATCGAGATTACACTTGAATAGATGCCGTACAGCAGGGACATGACGAGCACCAGGTCTATTATCACGCTAAGGATGAACATCACCACCAGTGGCACATAGGTGGCTGAGCCTTTCGACTCAATTAGCTTGTCGCGCTCGCTCTGCTTCACCGCAGGAGATATTATCGCATAGAAGAAAGGCGACAGGATGGCAAATGAGACAAGCAGCCCCACGAAGTTGCCCCAGTCCTCTCCGAGCACGCTGTTTCTCAGTGCCGGGAACAGATACATGCGGCACAGGAAGATAAGTGCCACCGTCACAGATGTGTAAAGCACGATGCGCAGGGCAAAACGCTTGAGTATTGTCACCCATAGATTGGTCTGGGTTTCTTCTTCGGTCTCGCTGGCACTCTTCGCGTATCCCTCAAGCAGTTTGTTCAGCTTGCCTGGCAAGTGGCGTTCCACCCAGTTGTAGCATGGCACTGCGCTGCGTATGAAGAACGGTGTGAAGAATGTGGTTATCACACTCACTGCCACCACAATGGGATAAATGGACGCGTCAAGCACTCCGAGCGACATGCCCAGCGATGCTATGATAAACGCAAATTCGCCTATCTGCGTAAGGCTGAAACCGCTTTCCATGGCTATCTTCAGCGGCTGGCCGGTGGCGAGCATGCCGAATGTGCCGAACACTATCATTCCCACAATCACCACCACCGAAAGCAGAGCTATCGTGGTCCAGTATTGCGCAATTACCTGTGGGTCCACCATCATGCCCACGGAAATGAAGAAGACCGCGCCAAACAAGTCCTTGACCGGTTCCGTAACCCCTTCTATGTCTTCTGCCTTGCTTGTGCCTGCCAGGATGGAACC
>JAGCVR010000092.1 GCA_017962285.1 Muribaculaceae bacterium
AAGATGATGCCACAGACCATTATTTTCACTGCCGTGGGGTGGTTCATACAGTTCCTCATGTATCGCGTGT
This sequence comes from Muribaculaceae bacterium, assembly GCA_017962285.1. Lineage (GTDB taxonomy): Bacteria > Bacteroidota > Bacteroidia > Bacteroidales > Muribaculaceae > Sodaliphilus. The sequence continues at coordinate 71 of JAGCVR010000092.1, forward strand.
ACGGATTGCCGCTTAACTGCAATCCATGGCACATGATACTGGCAATGGCGATATTTGTCGTTGCCAATCAGGGGTTTGGACTGTTCCTCATGTGTGTGGCGCCGAACTTCCGTCTGGGTACCACTCTGTGTTCCCTCTTCGGAGTGATTTCCTTCTCGTTCTGCGGCTTCTCGCTGCCGAGCGAGTCGCTTTATCCATGGGTGAAAGCACTTAGCTATGTGGTGCCGGTCCGTTACTATTTCCTGCTCAGCATCGACCAGGCGCTTAACGGTCTGCCGCTGTACTATTCGCGCATCAGTTATGCTGCAATGCTCGGTTTCACGCTGTTGCCATGGACTCTGCTCTGGCGGCTGCGCCGATTCTGCGTCAATCCGGTAGTATATGTGCCGTAGAGTTGTTTTTTGTTAGTTTAAGAGATATATAATGCACCAATGAAGTTGCGTAACAAAATACTGATTTTCTTAGCCGACCTCTACAGGGTATGGCGACGTGAACTGCGTCTTGTGTTCCGCGATGAGGGTGTTGTGATTTTCTTTTTCGTGCTTTGCGCCATCTATCCTGTCCTGTATGCTCTCATCTATAACCCCGAAACGGCGCACGACATTGCCGTGGTGATTGTGGATGACGACCGCTCTCAGATGAGCCGTGAATTTGTGCGCAAACTCGATGCTACCCCGGAAGTGTGCGTGGTGCAATATGCGGCAAATATGACCGATGCACAGAGGATGATGCACGAAAAAGACTGCTATGGAATAGTCTATTTCCCCCGTGGATTTGAACGCGACATATTCACCGACGGCATACAGGGACACGTCTCGCTCTACTGCGACATGAGCGTGCTCATGCGCTACAAGCAGATGCTGATGGGCGTAACGATGGTTCAGCAGGGAATCTGCAACGAAATGATGGCTGAGAAAATTGCTGTCGTAACCAACACCGAAGGCTCGGTAATTGAGAGCAAACAGGTGCCGCTGGCGAACACCGCCATGGGACTTGCCTCTGCCGTGCTTCCGTGCATTCTTGTACTGGTGCTTCAGCAAAGTATGCTTCTGGGAATAGGGATGCTTCATGGCGGAAGCCGTGAGCGACGGCTCAACAACCGCGGATACGACCCCATGGACATGGGTGCCAGTGTGCCGGCAACAATTCTCGGAAGAACGCTATGCCACTGGATGCTCTACATGGTGCCCACAATCTATGTGCTCTATTTCGTGCCGGTCTTCTTCGATTTCCCACAAAACGGACACATTATCGACATCGCCTTGATGACAATTCCGTTCCTCATCGCTTCTTCTATGATGGGACAGACGATATCGGTGTTTGTCAACGACCGCGAATCGGTGTTCATCACGCTCGTTTTCACCTCAGTGATTTTCGTCTTCCTCACAGGCGTGTCTTGGCCGCGCTATTCCATGGGGCCTCTGTGGATTATCGTGGGAAATGCCATTCCAACCACCTGGGCTTGCAACTCCTATATGCTGATGCAAAGCGGCGGAGCCTCACTTGAGCAGCTCAAGGAGTATCATTTCATGCTTTGGGCTTTGGCTGGGGTTTATTTCGTCTTTGCCTGCGTGGTGGAGAAATACATCCTTCGTCCGCGCTACCGCAGAATGAAAGAATATGCGAAAGACGACCCCGATGCACTGATGCGCGAAGAACGCCGGCGCAATGCAGTGGACTGCTGACATCACTTTCCTTTTTGGGCTTATTTCTTTACTCGTATCTTCTTGCCGTCGCAGATGAGTGGAACGGCTTCACGAAGATGCTCGGTGAGTTCGGATTCGGTTATCTTGTAGATTTTCGGAGTGACAGATTTGGGGTACTTGTTGAAAAACGTATCACGCGACAGAAACCACTGCATCACTTTCACACCATACAATCTGGGCAACTTCACATACAGATAAAAGATGCGGGTGCGGGCACACACGGTTATGCCCCTCTGCCCATCGGGCAATGTACTCACACACAGCACATAACTGTGGCGGGCGCAGTCGGCCGACAACTGCTGCGATTCGCGGCGGTTCGATATGGTTATGTGCCGCCCGTGTTCCTTGTTGATTCGGTTCATCATTGCCCTGAAATGCTGTCCGTGAGCCGACGTGTCGCGCACTCCATTGTGGTTCAGGTAATAATGAATCATTTCATGGATTATGGTGTCTTCCAGTTCAGCCTCGGTCTGGTCATAGAACGTGCTGATAGTGAGCCGGTAGTCATAATGAGTGACCGACCCGTCGGGATTACGCCGGTGACTGTGACGCAGCTGACCCATGAAAGAGCGAGCCGGCGACAACCTTATGGTTAAAGGCTTTAGTTCTCCACCGAAAATCTTATCGTTGAAGTAATTGAACCTGTCGGTTACAAAAGCCAAAGTTGGTCGCATAAGAGCATTTATTTGATGAGGACACGCGCTATCCGCGCCGAGCCTCGTTTCCATTTACAAATCCGTTTATAGAGCCGCGGCAGAAGCAAGCGCATCCGCCATGATTTTTTATTTCTGGAATAAGTCTCTGAATAGAGCCCCTGGGCAAAGCCGTAATTCCCCTCAAGAAAGTATTGGGCTGCGAGCACCACGCGCCTGTACTCGAGCAAACGCATGTAACGCTGCTTCTCTTTCAAGTCGGAGCAACGCACCTGGTCCTGCAGCAGTGTTATCACCTTTTCCCAGTAGCCGTGACGGGAGGAGAATCCAGTGCCGGTTATGGAGTCGGCACCGCTGTGATTCACCACCACCTGCGGTTTCCCTTTCAAGAATGCCACCCGTGGACGCGCCAGCAGCAGGCGGAAGCCCATTTCCCAGTCGTTCCATGCCGGCAGGTTCAGATTCCACCCGTCGGTCTTGGCGAAAAAGTCGCGTCGCACGGCAAACCGCTGCGTGGCAATCACCGAGTGAAGGATGTGATTGGCGAAAAGGTCGGAAGTGAAGAACGGCAATTTCTGCTTCTCGCCGTCGGGATTCACGAGCGTTCCCTTCGCAAGCACCAGATCCAGGGCACCAGAATTCCTGCCTATCTCGTCCACATAGTTGCGCACAAGGTTGGGAGCCATTTCATCATCGCTGTCGAAAAACATAACCCAGTCGCCCGTGGCATTTTCAAATCCCTTGTTGCGGGCGGCGCAGGCACCCTTCACCGGCTCCTGCAGCACCTTGATTTCAATGTCGTCGCCACCGTGGTCTATCTTGAACTGGTTCAGCACCACAAGCGTGTCATCCGTGCTGGCATTGTCCACCAGAATCAGCTCCAGCGGACGATACTTCTGCCTGAGCACCGTTTCAAGCGTGCGTTTCACTGTCTCCGCACGATTATAGACCGGGATGATTATCGACACTTTCATGATTTTGTAAAATTACAAAAACTTTGGCAATTACGCCCACTGTTTCGTTGCAAAACTTTTACGTTTGTTGTAAATTTGCCGTTGATATGAAGATTCTTTTCGTGGGTGACGCAAGCAATTTCCACAACTGCCTTGCCGAGGCGTTGAGGAAAATGGGGCACGATGCCGTGGTGGCGTCGGGCGGCTCGCAGTGGATGAACACAGGACGCGACATCGACCTGCACCGCTCCGCCAGTTGGACGGGAACCACCGCTTATCTCGCCCGCCTGCTCAGGGCATTGCCCAGGATGCGCGGATATGACGTGGTGCATCTGTGCTCACCCATTTTCCTGCCGCTCCGCCCCGAGCGCCTGAAGCATCTGCTCTCATATCTGCGCCGCCACAACGGCAAAATCGTGCTCTCGGCACTGGGAACCGACTATGTTTACTACCGAGCCTGCCACGACGGGCACAGTTTCCGATACAGCGAATATATGGTGGGCGACAGCCCTTCGCCATACGTTGACAGCAGCGAATACATAGCACAGCATCAGCAGAATTGGGAACAGCCTTTCATGAAACGATACAGCGACTTTGTGCTGCAGAACATCGATGGTGCCGTGGCTTGCCTCTACGAATACTATGCCGCCTACGCTCCCATTCTCGGCGACCGTCTCGCCTATGCTGGGATTCCCATCGACACCGCTTCTCTCTCGCCGATAGAACTTGAGAAAGAGCCGGAGAAAGTTCGGTTCTTCGTTGGCATCCAGCGCGACCGGAATGTGGTGAAAGGTGTTGACAGGCTGCTTGCCGCACTAAAACGCATCCATGCCGAAAATCCCGAACAGTGCGAGATTTGCGCGGTGGAGAACCTGCCCTACGACGACTATATTGCCGCCATGCGTTCATCACACGTGATTCTTGACCAACTTTATTCCTATACCCCGGCCACCAATGCACTCCTTGCCATGGCTCAGGGAATTGTGGCGGTGAGCGGTGCCGAAGAGGAATACTACCAGCTGATTCGCGAAACCGAGAACCGACCCATCATCAATGTTTCGCCACTCATCGAGGGCGACATCGAAGAGAAACTGCGCTGGATTATTGCCAACAAGCACTTGCTCCCCGAACAGAGCCGACAGAGCCGCAGTTTTGTGGTTAAGCACAACGATGCCCGGCTTGTAGCCCAGCGCCATCTTCAATTCTGGGAAACCCTCTGAAAATTTTATTTCATCGCTTTAGCCTTCCCCCATAAACCTTATAGGCCCCATAAGTCTTATAAGTCCTATAGGTCTTATAGGTCTTATTGTTTATGGCTCTAAATCAGCAAATTAATAATAGGCACTCACATAATTCCCAAATTTTTACACGAAAAATCACATAATTCCCAAATTTTTGCCCCGAAAAATCACATAATTCGGCAAAAAACGGCTGAAAAATCACATAATTCCCGTTTTTGGGGTCAAAAACTTTTCTTGGAAAGGTTACTGAGGAGATTGCGGTCCGTCGTCGGAGAGACCGGCGTCATGGTCAAGGCGGTTGTTCCACAGATATGTTTGTGTCTCGCGTGCCACCACGGCGCTCAGCCCAAGCAGCGCCACGATATTGGGCAGTGCCATGAGCGCGTTCATAGTGTCGGCAATGTCCCACACCACCTGCAGGCTGATGATGCTACCCAGAAACACCGCCACTATATAGAGCAGACGATACATCTTCACTATCCGTCCTCCGCGCAGATACTCCACTGCCCTCTCGCCATAGTAGCACCACCCCAGGATGGTACTGAACGAGAACGTCATCAGTCCGAAAGTGAGAAGTGGTGTTCCTATTAAGGGAATCTTGCTGAACGCGGATTTGGTGAGTGTGGCACCGTCGGCATAGGTGATGTCGGGGTACGCAAGAATGCTGCTCACTATCACAAGTCCAGTTATGGCACAAATCACCACCGTGTCCCAGAAAGTCCCACTTGCCGAAACCAATGCCTGACGGACAGGGTTACGTGTGCGCGCAGCAGCGGCCACGATGGGTGCCGAGCCAAGTCCCGACTCATTGCTGAACAGTCCGCGGGCAATTCCCATGCGCGCAGCAATAAGCACCGTTGCCCCCACAAAGCCACCGCCGGCAGCCTCCGGGGTGAACGCCGCCACCAGAATCAGTTTCAAGGCATCCCACAGGAACGCGCTGTTCACACACAGGATATACACACATCCGGCCACGTAAAACACCGCCATGAACGGCACCAGCGTTCCGCACACGCGGGCTATGCTCTTCACTCCGCCAAGCACCACAGCCGCCACGAGAACCGCCACGGCGGCACCCACCAGATAGGGCGAGATGCCGAACGATTCATGAGTAACGGTAGCTATGGCATTGGCTTGCACGGTGTTACCTATTCCAAACGATGCCACTGCCGTGAACACGGCGAACAACACTCCCAGCCACTTCCAGCCGAGACCACGTTCAAGAGCATACATGGGACCGCCCTGATAGGTCCCGTTTTCTCCGCGAACACGATACTTGATGGCAAGCAGACTCTCGGCATATTTCGTGGCGATGCCGAACACTCCGGTGAGCCAGCACCAGAACACCGCGCCCGGGCCGCCAATAGCCACCGCAGTCGCCACACCGATAATGTTTCCAGTACCGATGGTTGCGGCAAGGGCGGTGGCAAGCGCCGCAAACTGCGACACATCGCCCTGCGCATTCTTGTCGCGCTTCACAGAAAGGCGAATGGCGGTGAAGATTCTGCGCTGAGGCACTTTAAGCCTGAACGTGAGGAAAATATGCGTACCGAGCAGCAATATTATCATGGGCCATCCCCACAGGAAATTGCTCAAACTCGCAAATATTTCACTCACAACGCTCATCATCGACTTTATTCGTTTTTAATTCCCCAATAATCCGAGCAGACGCTTTGCCGGCAGACGCTTGTAATTTGTCGGAATCTTCACGTCGGTCTTGACGCTCTCGTTCCAGCGGATTTTGCCGTAATCGATTTTCAGCGTAAACGGCGCATCGTTCACCTGAGTGGATATGCTCAGCGACCCCGGCACATTCCCAGCCACCGAGGTCCGCACGTCGGAATACTGTGCGCTATAGGTCTGCGCCTTGCCTGAATTAGGCTTCACCGAGGTGCTGAGGATTTTGTTCTGAGGACTGAAATTGAAGTAATACGAGAATTCCTTAGGCTGTTTCACTGGTTCAAGCACCACCGCACCATTGTTTTCGCTGATCTTGAACTTGTTTGCAAGACTCCTCACATCGCCTTCACTGCCAAGCAGAAACGCACGTCCCAGAAAGATATCCTGCACCGTGCTCACCGTTGCCGGTATCCCGCCGGTAATAAGCGAAACCTTCTCCGCCACATACTGCTTGTGCAACTTGTCGATAACAAAAAGCGAGTCGCCTGTTATCACAAGCCGCCCCACTTCTATGCCGAGGAAGGGCCGCAACGAAACGAATATGCTCTTGTCGCGCTCCATCTTAATCTGCATCGACGAGGAAAACGAACGTTGTCCTCCTATCTGCACGTCGCCGCCCGCCTGCATGGTGAGCCAACCTCCCTGCATCGACAAAACCTGCGCCACACGATTCTGTGTCGGCAGTTCTCCGTTCTCGGAAGTTTGCGTGACGGGAGAAATCATGGCTGTGTCCTGAGCCTGCTTGCTTGTGCGGCAACTGCCCAGCATTGCCATCATGCACAGCAATGCCGCGAAAACCGATAATGTATTCCTCATATTATTCACTTTCTTTTTCCAATTCTTTACTCTCCTCGCCGCCAGACTGCGCCAAGGTTTCCTTCGCATTCCGTATCTTCTGCTTCAAAGTCTCGTTTTCGGGCATGAGTTCCAGCGCCTTCTCCCACTGTTCCACCGCCTGTTTATGGCTGTCATCAGCCCACAATATATCCCCATAGTGCTCCAGCAGATCCTCATTCGGTTCCTCGCTTTGGTCAATAGCCGACCGCATATACAGGAGCGCCATCTTGTATTCTCCTTTTTTATAATACACCCACGCATAGGTATCGATAAATGTGGCACTGTTGGGGTAAGCGTTCACGGCAAGCGCCGACATCCGCTCGGCCTTGTCAAGTTCAATTCCCACCTGCGCCAGGGCATAAGCGTAGTTGTTCATTATGCCATAGTTCTGTGGATTGATTTCCACGGCTTCCTCATAGAATTCAAGTGCCCTCGCGGTGTCTCCCATGGAAAGGAACAGGTCACCCTTCCCGCCAATGAGGTCGCTCCGGCTCGTGAAATCGGTGGAGTCGGCAATGGCGATGGCACGGTCGTAGATGGCAATGGCATTGTCGTACTGTTTCATCTGCATATACGCCGGTGCCACATAGCGGTAGAGTTCCAGACTGTCCGGGCAGAACTGAAGCGCTTTTTCCGATGCCTCAATTGCCGCTGGATAATTCTCGGCGAGCATGTTCACAAGAAGCAGTTTCCGCCATCCCGAAGCATCGGTGGGGTCGATGTCGAGCATGTAACCAAGCTGCTCGGCTGCGGCAGTATAATCTTTCTTCACCACGAAATACTCGCTGTAGAGATTATGGATTTCAGCCTCATGCGGGTGCTGCTCAATCAACACACGGAAAAGGCGGTTAACACGCTGGCTCGAGTCCTTCGCCTGAAGCAGCTGACGGGTGTAATCCGTGAGCACACTCATTTTTGCTTCCACATCCAGGTTCTGGTTAATCAGGGCATTATAGATTTGTTCGTCGTATTGCGCCGAATCACCCTGGAGATAGAAATGCTGAGCCTTGGCAAGACAGGTGTAGCCATTGTCGGGGTAGAATTCCTGCGCGCGGTTCAGATAATGCAGGGCGCTGTCGGGCAGGGATATCTGCTGCATGGCATTTGCCATGGCAATGTTATAGACGGCATTCTGAGGAGCGGTGTTCAGCAGCTTATGCATCTCGTCAATCATTCCAAGCGTGTCCTGAAGCATGAAATAAGCGGCAGCCTTCCTTGACGAGATGTCCAGGTTTACGCCCATAAATGTTTCTATCGAGTCGTAAGTGGCAATGGCATTGGCAAAATCGCCCACCAGCGAGTAGGTCTCGGCCAGACGGGTCTGGACCTCGGTCTTGTAGGGATAATGGGCGGCAAGTGTCTTGATGGCTTCAAGCGACTGGTCGTATTTCTTCAGCGAACGGCAAGCGTCGGCATAGAACTTGGTCTCGTAATAGTCGTCGGGGTGCGCCACGAAGTGCTTGCGCATCAGCGCCAGTCCTTTTTCGGCATCTTCCAGCGTATTGTCCTTTTCCGTGAGGAGGCACAATCCGTAATAGAACGCCGCGGCGGTGTTGGTGGTATCGAGTTCGTAGGCACGCTCCACCAGGTGGAAGTGCGATGCCATCTGACCACGGTATTTCGCGTTCAGCGCTTCGGCATACACGTACTGCGACTTGGCCGACTGCGGCTCATAACCGCTCTTGCCCTGGGCAAAGACGATGCTGCCCAAGGTCAGTGCCACCACGCACAACGCAATATGTGAAAGATTTCTGCCCATATCGGAATATCTGTCCCTTTACTTCACTCCGGTGTGTCCGAATCCCCCTGCTCCACGCTCGCTGTCGGCAAGTTCCTGCACAGGCTCCCACTCCACCACGGAGTGCGCCGCCACCACCATCTGACAAATGCGCTCGCCGTTTTCGATGGTTTGCGGCTCATTGCCCAGATTCACAATAATCACGCCTACCTCACCACGATAGTCGGCATCGATTGTGCCGGGTGTGTTGAGCACTGTCAGACCGCGTTTCAGCGCCAGTCCGCTGCGCGGACGTATCTGACACTCATAGCCCACCGGCAGCTCCACATACACGCCAGTGTGAATGAGCGCACGTTCCAGCGGCTGCAACGTGACAGGTTCTTCCAGCCAAGCCCGCAGATCCATTCCCGCACTCTGCGGAGTGCCATAGGATGGAAGCGGATTAGGGCTTTTATTAACTATTTTCACTTTAAGTTTTTCCATATCACTTTTATTCTAAAAATCTATCAGACGCAGATACTTGCGCGCGTAGGCGGTCCTTCTTCGCTCAAAGTGCCACCACTCGCGGCGGTAGGTCCGGAAACCGTTGTCGGTCATGGCTTTCCTCAGTATTTCGCGATTGCGGCGGGCCTGCTCTGTTATGAGTTTTTTCTTGACTAGATAAGATTCGTTGGTGATGTGCGAGGTGGTGGAGAAGGTGTCGAATTTAGTCCCCATGTCCACCGGAACTCCGTTGAGAGCGAGCCCCACATCCACTGCCACGCCATAATTGTGTGGTCCTCCGCGGTAAGGTGCCGCCACGTATTTCTGATTGTCGGTGTTTTTCACCATGTCCCACATCACTTTCTGCACGCTAACCGGTCGTCCGGCA